>JALDYL010000300.1:0-4868 GCA_032153965.1 Achromobacter sp.
GCTTCGAGGACGTGCAGGTACGCATCGGCATGCAGGCCGGCGCCACCCGCCTGTCACCCGACAATCCCTGGGTGCGCTGGGCGGCGGCCTCGCTGGAGCGCAGCACCGGCAAGCGGCCGGCGCTGCTGCCAAACCTGGGCGGATCGCTGCCCAACGACATCTTCGCCGACCAGCTGGGCCTGCCAACCTTGTGGGTGCCGCATTCCTATCCCGCGTGCGCCCAGCACGCGCCCAACGAACACCTGCTGGGCAGCGTCGCCCGCGAAGGGCTGGCGATCATGGCTGGCCTGTTCTGGGACCTGGGCGATCAGGGCAACGCCCTGCGCCAGGCGGCCGCCAGCTCGTCTTCCAACGCCAACTGACCGGGACCTCCGTCATGACCGTCAAACTCCGCGCCGCCCTGGCGGCCGCAAGCCTTGCCGCCCTCGCGCATGCCGGCGGCGTCCACGCCGCCTATCCCGAACAGGCGATCAAGATCGTCGTGCCCTTTACCCCAGGCGGGGCGACCGACGCCGTGGCGCGGCTGCTGGCCAACAAGCTGTCCGGCAAATTCGGCCAGGCCGTCATCGTGGAGAACCGTCCCGGCGCCTCCACCGTGATCGGCGCGGAAGCGGCAGCGCGCGCGCAGCCCGACGGCTACACGCTGATGCTGTCGGGCAGCACCACCTACACCGTGCTGCCGGCGCTCAAGCCCGGCCTGCCCTATGATCCGCAGAAGAGCTACGAACACATCGCCATCGTCGCGATGGCGCCCGTGGTGCTGCTGGCCAAGAACGGGCTGGCGGCCGGCACCATCCAGGAAGCGGCCGCGCTGGCCAAGCAGCGCAGCGGCAAGGACAGCCTGATGTACGGCACCTTCGGCGCCGGATCGGCCCCCCATCTGGCAGGCGAAATGTACGCGGAGGCCGCGGGCGCGAAGATGACGCCGGTGCCCTACAAGGGCAGCGCGCAGCTGGTCACGGCGATGATAGGCGGCGAGGTCGACCTGGGCGTGGACACCGTGTCTTCCGCCGCGCCGCAAGTCCGCGCCGGCAAGATCCGCGCGCTGGCCGTGACGGGCGAACGCCGCATGCCGCAACTGCCCGACGTGCCGACCTTCGCCGAAGCCGGCATGGCGGACGTTTCCTTCGTGGGCTGGTACGCGCTGGTGGCGCCGGCGCGCACGCCGGCCCCGGTGGTGGACACCCTGAGCCGCGCCGTCGCGGAAATCATGGAGGATCCGCAGGTGCGCAAATCGGTCGCGGACCTGGCGCTAGACCCGGTCTATTTGCCCGGGCCGGCATTCAAGGCGCAGATCACGAAGGAATTGCGCACCTTTTCCGAAGTGGCGGCCCGCGCCGGCATCACCCTGGACTAAGCCGCGGCGGGCTGGCGCCCCCGCCTCAGTCCGGTTGGGTGCGGGTGATCTTGGACCCTTCCAGGCCCATGCCCGCCATCAGTCCCTGTCCGCCGAATGGCACGGCGTATACATCCTGGCTCAGGGTGGTGGTGGTAATGCTGGAGGCATAGCTGTCGTCCACCACGACCAGGCTGGGGCCGGCGCCGAGCGACCAGCCGTCGCTCTGGTCCAGGTACCGCAGCGCCGGCTCGTTCATGAAGAACAGCGCATAGCTGAACGCCTGCGCGCCAGCCTGCAGGCCGAACGATACCGCCGATATGTTGTAGTAGCCCTGGACCTTGCCGCCGCGGATGAGCGCGCCGTCGCCGGTTTCCGCGCCGACCAGCAGGCCGCCCTTCAGGATGCGGGGGAACACCAGCACGCCCACCGCCTTCTTGCCCAGTTCACGCGTCCTGGGTTCCTGCTGGTACAGGCGATCCAGCGCGCTGCGCGCCTCCCGGCTGAGCTCGGCCGCGGACTCCGCCCTGGCCTGTGGCGCCAGGAAAAAACAGGCAGCCCACAAAAAAAGGCTGGCCGACAGCCAACCCCAACGGTACATAGGCAAAACGGACGCGCGACGCATACAGCCCCCTTGTCTGAAGGACGGCAAGCGCCAAGCGCGCTCGCCCCGACTTGCCAGTGCAGTATTGGCAGGCGCATGTGGCTTGTCAAGAGGCGTCCGCACCCGTGCTGGCGCCTGGGCATTCTCACACCATGGGCGGCGACGTCTCCCTTTCGGGATGGCGGTGCCTGGCCAGGGCATCGATGAATGCGGACACGCTCTTGGCCGCAGCCGCCGCGTCCACGATCAGCAGGCCCGCGTCGGCCTGGCCCGGTGCGATGCCTGCCGCAGCAAAGAGCTGCGCGCCTGCACCCACGCCCATCAGACTCTTCCCGTGGCGGAACGCATCGCGCAGGAACTCCAGCGCACGCCCGTCCTCGCGCAGGCGCGCCACGGCGGCCTCGCCCCCCGCCACCACCGCCCCATCGAATAGCGCGGAAGGATGATTGTCGAGGGAGGCGTCGGCGTCCACGGCCCCGCCCTCATCCGTTGGGACGGGACCGATGCGCTGCCCCACCAGGCGCACCACGGCGCCGGCCGCGATCAGCCCTTGCGCCACGGCGGCCACGGCTTTGCCGTCCGCGCCTTCGGCCACCAGGATCGCAACCTTTCGAGTCGCGATGCCGGCCTCGCCAGGGCGCGCAGTCAGCGACAAGGCCGGCGACACTTCGATTTCCGGTTTGGGCGGGCGGTCGATCGCTCGCGGCAACGGGGCCGGCAAAGCCATGCCCAACTGATCCGCCACACCCTGAGCCAGCGCTTCGGACACATTGCGCAGCGACGCGACCATGCGCTGGCGCACCGCAGGCACCGTGACCTTGCTCAATTCGAAGGCGTAGGCATCGACGATGTGGCGTTGTTCCCAGTCCGCCTGGCTTTCATAGAACAGCGTTGCCTGGTTGTAGTGCTCGGCAAACTTCTCGGGATGTCCGCGCAGTTCGTCGCCCGTCTCCGGCTCCGGAAACGACACGAAGCCCTCCATGCCGGCCTGGAACGGACAGCCGCCGGCGAGCGAATTGGGCTCGTAGGCCACGCGTCCGCGATGGATGGCCTGGCGGTGCATACCGTCGCGCTGGTTGTTGTGCACGGGAGCCAGCGGCGCGTTGATCGGGATTTCGTGGAAGTTCGGTCCGCCCAGCCGCGATATCTGGGTGTCCACATAGGAATGGATGCGCCCCGCCAGCAGCGGATCATTGGTGAAGTCCAGGCCGGGCACGACGTGGGCCGCGCAGAAGGCAACCTGTTCGGTCTCGGCGAAGAAATTGTCGGGATTGCGGTCCAGCACCATACGCCCGACCGGCATCACGGGCACCAGTTCTTCCGGCACGATCTTGGTGGCGTCCAGCACGTCGAAGCTGAATCCTTCCGCCTGCTCCTCGGTGAACACCTGCACGCCCAGTTCCCATTGCGGGCCATTACCGGCATCGATCGCCTCCCACAGATCGCGGCGGTGGAAGTCGGGGTCGGCGCCGGACACTTTGACAGCCTCGTTCCAAACCTGCGAATGCGTGCCCAACAGCGGATTCCAGTGGAACTTCACCAGACGCGACTCGCTGGTGGCGTTGACGAAGCGGAAGGTATGCACGCCGAAGCCCTGCATCATCCGGTAGCTGCGCGGGATGGCGCGATCCGACATCAGCCACATCAGCATGTGGGTGGATTCCGGCATCAGCGACACGAAGTCCCAGAAGGTGTCGTGCGCGGATGCGGCCTGGGGCATGCCATGGTGTGGCTCGGGTTTGACGGCATGCACCAGGTCCGGAAACTTCATCGCGTCCTGGATGAAGAACACGGGCATGTTGTTGCCGACCAGGTCCCAGTTGCCCTCGTCCGTATAGAACTTCACGGCGAAGCCGCGCACGTCCCGGGCCGTGTCCTTGGAGCCGCGCTCGCCTGCCACGGTCGAAAAGCGCACGAATACCGGCGTACGCTTGCCGGCTTCGGCGAACAGCGACGCGGCCGTCAGGTCAGTGAGCGGCTTATAGCATTCGAAGTAGCCATGCGCGGCTGAACCGCGCGCGTGCACGATGCGTTCCGGAATCCGCTCGTGGTCGAAATGCGTGATCTTCTCGCGCAGGATGAAGTCCTTGAGCAGCGCCGGCCCGCGCAAGCCCGCCTTGAGCGAGTGCTGGTTATCGCTGACGCGCACGCCCTGGTTGGTGGTCAGCATCTGCCCGTCTGCATCGGCGCGCACGCGCGCCAGCCCGCCGTCGACCGCGTTGACGCCCGGCTCGGCGGCGGCGCCCGTCTTGGCCGAGGTCTCGCCTTCAGACAGCGAACTGGCCGTCGCGGAACGATCCGCCGCAGCCACATGGGCGCCAGCATAGGGACACCGCGCCCCTTCTTCGCCATACTCCGCGGCCTTGCCGGCATTGTGGGGAATGGCCGCGGCCGTGGCACCTACGGCCGCGGCGCGCTTGAGGGCCGGATGGCTGGGCTTGCCCGCCGGCCCGGCCCCCGGACCGCTGTCCGTATTCAGGTAGGCCGTGTCCACGGCTGCGCCCGCGCCGCGCTTGCCTGCTGCTTTCTTGGCTGGCATCGCAATCTCCTAGTGGCTCAGCATCTTGCCGCGCGCCTGCTCGGCCCGAGACGCGCCAATGGCGCTCTCTACCTGCTTGACCTCTTCTGGAGGCGGCAGCACCGCAGGGAATCCCAGGGACTGGATCCACAACTCGCGCGACCAGCCTTGCGTGTGATAGAGGTGATGGTCCTCGTCCGTGGCGACGGCGTCGTACGCCTGCTTGAGCACCTTGGCCTGGTCGCCGCTGTGCTGTTCGGCAATCACGCCGATCAGGGACCAGTTGGCGTGGTCCTTGGTCTCGGCCAGCACCACGCATTCGGTGGCCACCAGTTGGGCCGCGTCCGGGTCGCCGGCGTTGATCGCCATCTTCATGGCCTTGACCAGCGATTCGCCGATATGGCGCACCA
>JALDYL010000301.1:0-4856 GCA_032153965.1 Achromobacter sp.
CGTCACATATTACGATTACTTTCAATCCATAATCTACGCAAGAAAATGCCACCGGCGTAGGGGCCCGCTCTTGCGATGAAAGTCCTTTCCATATTCGGGACCCGTCCCGAAGCGATCAAGATGGCGCCCCTGGTGTCCGCGCTGCAAGGCGAACCCCGGATCCAGAGCGTCGTCTGCGTGACGGGCCAGCATCGCGAGATGCTGGATCAGGTGATGGCCCTGTTCGACCTGCGGGCGCAGCACGACCTGGACATCATGGTGCCCAACCAGACGCTCAACGGCCTCTATGCGCGGCTGATCAGCCGGGTGGACAGCGTGCTGGAGGCAGAGCAACCGGATTGCGTGCTGGTCCATGGCGACACCAGCACCGCATCGGCCTGCGCACTGGCCTCCTTTCACCGCCGCGCGCGCATCGGCCACGTCGAAGCGGGCCTGCGCACCGGCGACCTGGCCCAGCCCTTCCCCGAGGAAATGAACCGCCGCGTGGTCGACGCGATTGGCGACTGGCTGTTCGCGCCCACGGCGCAATCGCGCGCCAACCTGCTGCGCGAAAACCTCTCGGGGCGCATCACGGTCACGGGCAATACCGTGATCGACGCGCTCGCCATGACCTGCGCCAAGCTCGCGCCCGAAGGCGCGCTCGCGCAGCAACTGGCAGCGCGCTACGGCTGGCTGGATCCGCAGCGCCGCCTGCTGCTGGTCACCGGACACCGGCGCGAGAGCTTCGGCGAGGGCTTCCGGCACATCTGCGCCGCCCTGGCCGAACTGGCGCGGCGCGAGGACCTGCAGATCGTCTACCCCGTGCACCTGAATCCGCAGGTGCGCAACGTGGTGATGGCGCAGCTGGACGGCCTGTCGCGCGTGCATCTGATCGCGCCGCTGGATTACCTGGACTTCGTCTGGTTCATGCAGCGCGCCTACCTGATCCTGACCGACTCGGGCGGCGTGCAGGAAGAAGCGCCCTACCTGGGCAAGCCGGTGCTGGTGATGCGCGACGTCACCGAGCGCCCTGAAGCCGTGCAGGCCGGCACCGTGACCCTGGTCGGCACCGACACGCAGCGCATCCTGGCCGAAGTGAACCGCCTGCTCGACAACCCGGAACTGCACGCCTCGTTCTCGCGCCGCATCAATCCCTATGGCGACGGCCTGGCCAGCCAGCGCATCGTCGACGCGCTCTGCGGCCGCGCCGTGTCCGAGTTTGCGCCTCAAGCGCCGGCCGCGGTCCGTTAGCCGCCCCATGCCCCCCTCTTCCGGAGCCTCCATGCCCCACGCCCCGCATCCCCATGCCGCCCGCAGCCTCTGCCGCGCCCTCATCGCCGCCGGGTTGCTGCTCCCCCTGGGAGCAATGGCCAGTCCCGCGGGCGACGCCTTGCGGCGCTTGCTGGGCGACGACTGGGTGACGCGCGACACCAGCCTGGAAGACCTGGGGATCCGCGAACCGGTAGTGCTCAGCAATAGCGACGCGCGCCAGGAGTTCTACCTGCCGGTGCCGCGCGGCGTGCCGATAGCCGACGCCACGCTGGACTTCGACGCCCGCTACATCAAGGGCGAGCCGGGGCGCGCCAGCATGGTGCTGTGGGTGGACGGCGTGCCGCAGACCGCGCAGCGCATCGCCGACGGCGAAGGCTCGGCCACGCGCAAGCTGAATGTGGAACAGCGCGTGCGCGACAGCGGCTTCGTGCGGCTGGCGGTGGACTGGCAATCGGAGATCGCGCTGCGCCATTGCGAAAGCAACCGCGCCACGGCCAACGCCTTGATGGTGTCGCCGCGCACGCGCCTGAGCTACCGCTACGACGCCTCGGCCATCGGCAGCCTGGACGAAGCCTGGAGCACCCTGCCCGGCAAGCCCGTGCTGATGGTGGCTGGCGCCAAGCTCGACCAGCAGGCCTTCGACAGCGCCTGGCGCATGGGCGTGGCAATGACGCGCAGCGGCAAGCAGGTCGCGGTCCGCGCCTTCCCGGCGGTGGGCGACGAGATCGACGCGCGCGGCCTGCAGGCCCCGAACGGCCTCGGACAGGTGCCCGCGTTCGCGGCCCTGGCGGGCAACGACAAGCACAAGCTGGCCAGCCCCGCCGAAATCGGCGCGCTGCTGGTGATGGGCGCCCCCGCAGTCAGCGGCGACGTGGTGATCGCGGACGCCGCGCTGCGCGCCCGCTACAACGAGGCGCTGGACGCCTTGCAGGCGCAATTGGCGCAGGACGCCGACGCCGCCGAGGCCTTCAAGGCCTGGCGCCAGCGGCGCATGCCCTTGGCCGGGCAGGACCTGCAAGCCAAGGAAATTCGCCTGGCGCCGCTGGGCCGGCAGGCGGTGATCGCGGTCGCCGCCGACGCTGGCGCGCAGGGCGCGGGCGCCTTCGACACGGCCTGGCGCCGCATCCTGGTCACGCGCCAGGCGCAGGTCAAGACGGCCGAGCCGCCACAAGCCTCGAGCCAGGACGGCATGCGCCTGACGGCGCTGGGCGGATCGTCCGCCAGCTTCGACGTGGTCGCGCGCGGCGACTGGAACGCCACGTTCCCGCTGGCCGCGGTCTCGGCGGACGGCAGCATGCCGGACGAACTGGTCATGGACCTGGCCGCCGCGCCGGGCGCCTCCGCGACCCGCCCGGTCGCCTCCGTATTCTGGAACGGCATCCTGCTGGCCGCCAAACAGATGGACGCCGACGGCCATCCCGAACGTCTGACGGCGCGCGTGCCGGGCTATGCCCTGGGCCTCAGCAACGCCGTGCGCGTCACGTTCCAGCGCCAGCCGGTATCGGTCGACTGCAACGAAATCCCGCAAGGCTATCCCGTCAACGTCTTGCCCACGAGCTATGTGAAGCCGGGCCGCGCACAGCCCGACGGCACCTTTGTGGGACTGTTGCCGCTGCTCGCCGGCAGTCCCCAACTGCTCATCCCCGACACCTATCTGGCCGATGCGCCGGCCAACCTGCAGCGTGTGATCGGCATCGCCACGGCCAGCGGCCTGTCGGCCACGCGCGCGGCGCTTTCGCTCACGCCCGCGGGCCAGACGGCCAAGCCGGGCGGCCCGTTCGTGGCAATGGAAGTGGCCGTGGACGGCGCCAAGCCCATGGTCAAGGTCACGGACCGCAAGCAGCTGACGGTGGACGGCAAGAGCGCGCCCTGGCTGGACATATCCGGGCTGGAAAATCTGAGTACAGCCGAAGTGGTGCGCGCCGGGGGCCAGGACGGCCTGCTGTGGCACGCGCTGGGCCAGCGCCCGGCCATGCCGCAGACGCCCTTCGTGCTGAACCGCGGCAACATCGCCATCATCGGCGCGGCGGGGCCGCTGGCCTGGATCGACAGCGCCAATCCCGCGGCCGGCCAGCCGCCGGGCGCGGGCGCAAGCGCCTTCTTCGAATGGCGCAACTACCTGTCGTGGAGCGTGCCGGCGCTGAGCGTCGGTCTTCTGGTCCTGCTCCTGATCCTGATCGCCGCACTGCGCGTCACGCGCAGGAAGAACAAGGAAAGCAAGTAACCCGGAAGCGCCATGTCCTCGCTTTACTGGCCCTACCTCATCGCCGACTACTACCGCGGCCTGGAGATCGTGACGGCGGTGGTCGGCGTCATCATCCTGCTGTCCAGCCTGGACGACCTGTTCATCGACGGCTGGTTCTGGCTGCGCGAACTGCGCCGCGGGCTGACGGTCAAGCGCCAGTACGCGCCGCTGACCGCGGAGCAACTGCGCGCCAAGCCGGAGCAGCCGCTGGCGATCATGGTGCCGGCCTGGCTGGAGTATGACGTGATCGCGCCCATGCTGGAAAACATGGTGTCCACGCTGGAATACAAGAACTACACCATCTTCGCCGGCACCTACCAGAACGACGAGCGCACCATCAAGGAAGTGGAGCGCATGCGGCGCCGCTACCGCCAGCTGATACGGGTGGAAGTGCCGCACGATGGCCCAACCTGCAAGGCCGACTGCCTGAACTGGATCGTGCAGGCCATCTTCGCGCAGAACGCCGTCCAGCCCGAGCCCTACGCCGGCGTGATCCTGCACGACAGCGAAGACGTGCTGCACCCGCTGGAACTGAAGTACTACAACTACCTGCTGCCGCGCATCGACTTCATCCAGCTGCCGGTGACTTCGCTGGAACGGGAATGGCACGAGCTGGTCGCCGGCACCTACATGGACGAATTCGCCGAATGGCACACCAAGGACCTGGTGGTGCGCGAAAGCCTGTCCAGGATGGTGCCCTCGGCCGGCGTGGGCACCTGCTTCTCGCGCCACGCGCTGGAAGTGCTGGCGGCGGAGACGAACAACCAGCCCTTCAATACCGATACGCTGACCGAGGATTACGACATCGGCGCGCGCCTGGCCCAGCGCGGCATGCGCCAGATCTTCGGCAAATTCGAGGTCGAGTACGTGACGCGGCGCCGCTCCTGGTTCGGCCTGGGGCCAGAGAAAGTCTCCGCCATCAAGATGCCGCTGGGCGTGCGCGAATACTTCCCCAACACCTTCCGCACCGCCTACCGGCAGAAGGCCCGCTGGACGCTGGGCATCGGCCTGCAAGGCTGGGCGCAGGTGGGATGGACGGGGTCGCTGGCCACCAAGTATCTGCTGTTCCGCGACCGCAAGGGCCTGTTCACCTCGTTCATCGCGATACTGGCCTATCTGCTGCTGGCCAACTTCTTTCTCTTCTTCCTGGCCGATCGCTTCGGCTGGTGGAAGGTCTACTACCCCTCCTACTTCCGCCCCGGCGGCTGGCTGGTGACGCTGATGTGGCTGAACGCGGGGGCCTTGCTGTTGCGCGTGGTGCAGCGCGCGTATTTCGTCGGCCGCATGTACGGCTGGGAACATGCCCTGCTGTCCATGCCGCGCATGATCGTCGGCAACTTCATCAACGCCATGGCGGCGG
>JALDYL010000302.1:0-4854 GCA_032153965.1 Achromobacter sp.
GCTCCGGACCGCAATCGTTGCCCCGCGTCCCGCAGACCACCGACGCGACAGGCGTCTAAAGAACCCCACGACGAGCATCCTAAGAACCAACGACCAAACGCTCACCACGCGGCAACGTCACCGCCCAGAACACCAACGCCACAACACTGATACCCGCCCCCAACAAGCACACCCCCAACCACCCCGCCTGAGCATAAACCGCAGTCGACGCGATAGACCCCAGCCCGCTCCCCACCGCATAGAACATCATGTAGCCCCCGACCAGCCGACTATGCGCCTGCGGATTCACGCTGAAGATCATGGTCTGATTCGTCACGTGCAGCGCCTGCAAGGCGATATCCAGGATCAGCACGCCCAACGCCAGCAGCCACAGGCTTTGCTCCAGAAAGGCAATCGGCACCCAGGCCAGGCATAGCAGCGCCAGGCCCGCGGCCGTGGTGCGCTCGCCTTGCCCGCAGTCGGCCAGTCGTCCCGCGCGCGCCGCCATCAGCACGCCCGCCACGCCCACCAGCCCGAACGCGCCCACCGCGCTATGTGTCAGCGAATGCGGCGGCGCGCTCAGGGGCAGCACCAGCGCGGTCCAGAAGGCGCTGAAGGCGGCGAACATCAGCAGCGCGATCATGCCGCGCACGCGCAGCACGCGCTCGGTGGCCAGCAGGCCGTACAGAGAACGCAGCAAGGCCCAGTAGCCCATGTCCACCGCGGGCAGCCGACGTTGCGGCAGGCGCCGCGCCAACACCACCGCCAGCACGGCGGCCAGCGCCGCCGACACCACGTAGACCGCGCGCCAGCCCCACAGGTCCGCCACGGCCCCGGCCAACGTGCGCGCCAGCAACAGGCCGATCACCACCCCGCCCTGCGCGGCGCCGACCACGCGGCCGCGCTCGCCCGGGGCGGCCAGCGCCGCGGACAAGGCCAAGAGGCCCTGCGTCATCGCCGTTCCCAACAGTCCCAGCGCCACCATGCCCATCAGCAGCCAGGGCGTGCCCACCGACAGCGCCACGGCCGCCAAGGACAGCACCAGCAGCGCCAACTGCCCCAGCATCAGGCGCCGGCGGTCCAGCAGGTCGCCCAGCGGCACCACGAACAGCAGCGCCAGCGCGCAGCCCAACTGCGTGGCCGTGACCACGATGCCCACCGCGCCTTCGGCGATGCCGAACTCGCGGCCGATGGCGTCGAGCAGGGGTTGGGCGTAATACACGTTGGCCACGCTCAAGGCGCAGGCCACCGCCAGCAGCATCACCAGGGATCGGGGCATCGGGCCTGGGGCTGCGGGATCGGCGGGTTCGGGTCGGGCTGGCATGTCTTGCTCCATTCTGGTTGCGTTATAAAACCAGAATAGTAGTTTTCAAGGTTTTATAATGCAACCGAAATTTCGATAAGCCTGCCGTTGCCGCCCCTTAACGTCACTCCCCTCAGCAAGGATCCGACATGGTCAAACGCACTAGTCTCGAAGGCGCCGCCTGCCCGGTGGCGCGCTCCCTGGACGCGATCGGCGACTGGTGGTCGCTCTTGATCGTGCGCGACGCCTTCGACGGGGTGCGGCGTTTCGGCGAATTGCAGAAAAGCCTGGGGGTGGCCAAGAACATCCTCAGCGACCGGCTGCGCACGCTGGTCGCGCACGGCATCCTGGAAGTCGCGCCGGCCTCGGACGGCAGCGCCTACCAGGAATATGTGCTGACGGACAAAGGCCGGGCGCTCTTTCCTGTGATCGTCGGCTTGCGCCAATGGGGCGAAGACCATTACTACGGCCCCGCCGAAGCCCACTCGACCCTGATCGACCGCAAGCGCGGCCAGCCCGTGCGCAAACTGGAAATCCGCGCGCAGGACGGCCGCCTGCTGGGGCCGGACGACGCCGTGGTGCAGAAGACCGCCCTGGCGGGCTAGGCTAGGCAGCCGCGGGCCCGGGCGGCCACTGTCCGGTCGCCAGCGCGGTGGGCGAGTACGAATCGAAACGCCAGCGCAGGGCCAGCGCGCCGGGCCGGCGGACCACGCGCCGCGCATGCACCCGCCACAGCCGCTCGGCGCCCTCGAACTGCGCGATCTCCGGACTGTCCAGGATGACTTCGGCGGCGCCCGTCAGCTGCAGCACGTCGCCGCGCTCGAAGTCGATGAACAGCAAGCCGGCGCGCGGGTTGAGCACCATGTTGCCCAGGGTGTTGAAGAAGCGGTTGCCGGAAAAATCGGGAATCGTCAGCACGTCGCCGTCGACCCGCACGAAGCCCGGCTTGCCGCCGCGGTGCGAGACATCGACCTTGCGGCCGCCCTCGTCCGCGTAGGTCGCCACGAAGAACGTGTCGGACCGGGCGATCAACGCCCGCGTCGCATCGTCCAGCCCGCCGCGCTCATTCGGCGCGCCCGGAAAGCGCAGCGCGGGCGAGCGCGAGAACTGGAATTCCCGGGCCTGGATGTATTGCGGGCAATTGCCGAAGGACTGCGTCACCGCCACCTCGAAGCGCTTGCCGTCCCAGGCCGCGATGCGGCCGTTGGCGCGGTTGCGCCGGCGCGTGTGCAGTTCGATGCCCAGCAGGCCCACCTGCCGGTCCGGCCCCAGGCCGGTCAGTAGCGGATCGTCGGCATCCGGCGCCGTGGACACGCGCAGGCTGCGCGGGTCGGGCGAGGATACGAAACCCGGCAGGCCTTCCAGCACGCCGGCCCAGGGATCGTCCTGCCCGTCCACCGCCCCCGCCACCACAAAGGGCAGTTGCTCGAAGAAGATGCGGTGCTGGTCCGGCATGTAGTCGCGTATGACTTTGGGTCCGGTCAGCGCCATGCGCTCGGCGATACCCACATGCTGTTGCAGCAGGCGTTCGCCCGCGTGCCAGGGCGACGGCGGGAGGGTGGCGGGTTCTGCGATGGACATGGCGTGCTCCTTGCGCGCGGCGCGCGCCCTCAGGCGGCCTGCAGGCCCACGGGCGACCGGGGCATGGCCACGAAGCGCGGCAGGCTTTCGATGCGGCCCAGCCAGGCGCGCACCTGCGGATAGGCGTCCAGCGACACATTGCCTTCCGGCGCATGCGCCACATAGGCGTAGCAGGCCACGTCTGCAATGGTGGGCGCCGCGCCGGCCAGGAAATCGCGCCCGGCCAATTCGCCGTCCATGACCTTGAGCAAGGCGTGCGCGCGGGCCAGCGTACTTTCCACGTCATGGGGCGCGCCGAACAGCGTCACCAGACGCGCCGCGTTCGGACCCTGCACCAGCGGGCCGGATGCCACCGACAGCCAGCGCTGCACCGCGGCCGCGCCGGCGGGGTCCTCCGGCAGCCAGGCCTGGCCGCCGTAGCGCTTGGCCAGGTAGACCAGGATGGCGGTCGAATCGGCGACCACCACGCCGTTGTCCTCGATGACCGGCACCTGGCCAAAAGCGTTCAGCGCCAGGAATGGGGGACGTTTGTGCTCCCCGCCGCGCAGGTCCACATCCACCGTCCGATGCGGCACGTCCAACAGGGACAGCATCAGCGCGACGCGATGGGCGTGGCCGGACAGGGGAAAACTGTAGAACGTCAGCGAAGGGTTTTGGGCGGTTTGCATGAGCGGGCTCCAAGTCGGATACAGGCTCCATCTTGGGCCGGCGCCGGCCGCGCGTGAACGGCCAGCGCCCGCAAGACACTCTTGCAGCGGATGAAAGAAAGCCGCTACGCCGGCAGCGTCGCCAGATCGCGCCGCAGCGCCTCGACGCAGAATTCGACGAAGCTGCGCACCTTGGCGGAACTCTTGCGGCCTTCCGGATACACCACGTGCACCGGCAGCGGCGGCAGCTCGAAGTCGCGCAGCACCACCTCCAGGGCGCCGCTGGCCAGGTGCCGCGCCACCTGGTAGGACACCACCTGCGTCAGCCCCCAGCCTTCACAAGCCGCCAACACTGCGGCCTGGAAGGACGTGACGGTCAGCTGAGAGTCGACGCGCAGGCTCCTGGGCTGGCCGTCCTGCTGGAAGCGCCATTGCGGGGTGCGGCCCTCCATGGCGGCGGTGACCGTGCAAAAGCGCGGCAGCGACTCCAGGTCCTGGGGCGCGCCATGTTCGCGCAGGAAGGCGGGCGCGGCGCACACCACGCGCCGCACCTGCCCCACCGGCACCGCCGTCAGCGTGGAATCCGGCAAGGCGCCGATGCGCACCGCCACGTCCACGCGCTCGTCCAGCAGGTTCACCACGCGGTCCACCAGCAGCGTGCGCACCGAGACTTCGCGGTGCGCGCGCAGATAGCCCAGCACGGCCGGCATCACGTGCAGTTCGCCGAAGAACGCCGGCGCGGTGATGCTGAGCGCGCCGCGCGGCGCGGCCATCGCGCCGGCCACGGCATCGTCGGCCTGCTCCACGTCGTCGAGGATGCGGCGGCAGTCGTCGGCGTAGCGCTGGCCGGCTTCGGTCAGGCGCAGGCTGCGCGTGGTGCGCACCAGCAACAAGGCGCCCAGCCGCCGCTCCAGCGCCGAAACGCTGCGCGTGACGGTGGGCGCGGACATTTCCAGGCGCCGGGCCGCCGCGGCGAAGCTCTGCGCCTCGGCCACGGCCAGGAACACGCTCATTTCATGGAATCGATTCATGCCTCGCGGCCTCCGCCGGTAGTGCCCGCGCGTTTGCCTGGCGCTTGCAAGCCAGGCGCCGCCTTCAAGGCCGCCAAACTGTCGTCGATGCAATGCCGCAGGATCTCCTCCAGCGCAGCCGACGCCGGATCGAGTTCGGCGCTGCCCCGGTAGAGCGACAGGAAAATCGCAGGCAAGCCTGGCAAGCGCTGCTCGCCCGGCGCCATCGCCCGCACCGTGGCGGGCAACCCCAGGGGGGTGCGCACCGCCAAACCCAGTCCCGCCGACACCGCCGCCCACAGGCCCGCGAGGCTGGGACTGGTGAAAGCCGGCG
>JALDYL010000303.1:0-4848 GCA_032153965.1 Achromobacter sp.
TGGCGCAGGGCAGCCTCGGCGGCTAAAGAACCCTGACATCCGCAAGCTCGAAGCCGTCCGCGCCCGCGGCATTCAAGGCTGCGGCCCGCCAGGCAGCACCAGCTTTTCCAGGTAGTCCAGGTCCTCGCGCACCAGCCGCAAGGACTCGCTCACGTCCGGCGAACGCGGCCGCCGCGAGGCATCGCGCAACAGCGATTGCACCGCCATGTCGGCCATGATGGCCGCGACTTCGGCGCGGCTCAGGCGGCCGTCGGGCTTGTACCACCACGCCGACCAGTTGCACATGCCGATGAGACTGAAGGCCGCGACGTGCGGGTCGACCATGCGGAACTGGCCGTCGCGGATGCCGTTTTCGATGACGCGGCTGAAATTCTCCAGCACGTTGCGGCGTGACGCCTGCACGGCGGCGCGCTGCTTGGGCGTCATGTCGGCTTCGGTCCGGTCGGCCACGCGGAACTCGGCGGTGCGCGACAGGATCAGGTCGGCATGCCGCGTGACCAGCGCGCGCAGCGCCTCGACCGGATCCAGGTCCTCGCGGGTGGCGGTCTCGCCGGCCATTTTCTTGGCCGCGCTCAGCACGTCCTCCGTCAATGAACGCAGGATCTCGTCCTTGCTCTTGAAGTAGTAGTAGACGGCGGTGCGGCTCAGGCCCAGGGACTCGGCGATGTCCTGGATGCTGGTGCCGCCGCTGCCGCGCTTGATGAATAGCGTGGCGGCGGCGTCGAGTATGGCGGTGCGCAGCGCTTCGCCCTTCAGCGCTCCCTTGGTGCTTGCGTCGTTCACGTTGCGATGTTCCTCGGATAGACCGTGCGGGACGGCCCTGTCCCGAAATTATGGCATGCGCGATTGCGCCGTCTGGCCGCGCCCTCAGGCGCATTTTCGCCCTTGAGTCCCTTATTTTTGACGCTATTGTCAATTTTTTAAATTTAATTGACACTAAAGTCAAATATTCGTCTAATACGTCAAACCGAGGTCCACGGACCATCGCCACAGGAGACGAATGTGACTACCGCCGCCCCCTCCAGCCAGATCACCGCCGGCTTTCTCAACACCGATTGGAATCCGCGCGACCTGCCCGCCGGCGCCTCGACCCGCAACGTCGTGCTGCGCACCGCGGACGGCGCCGCCACCTCCGGATCCCTGTACCAGCCGGTGGGCCCCCGTCCCGACACGGTGGTTTGCGTCATGCATCCGCGCGAGTTCATGGCCTGCCACTACCTGATCCCCGATATCGTCGGCGCCGGCCTTGCGGCGTGGTCGCAAGGCGCGCGCTCGGTCGGCAACGACCTCAGGCTGGAACACGAACAGGCCTTGCAGGACGTGGCCGCGGGCCTGCGTTTCCTGCGCGAACAGGGTTTCAAGAAGATCGTGCTGCTGGGCAATTCCGGCGGCGCCGGCCTGTACGCGTTCTATGCGCAGCAGGCCGGCCTGCCCGCCGGCGAGCGCGTCGCCCGCACGCCGGGCGGCAAGTCCAGCGGGCTGGATGAACTGGACATGCCCGAGGTGCACGGCCTGGTGCTGGTGGGCCCGCATCCGGGCCAGGGCTCGCTGCTGCTGAACTGCATCGACCCGTCAGTCGCCGACGAAAACGATGCGCTGTCGGTGGCGCCGGACCTGGATCCGCTATCGCCCGAAAACGGTTATCGGCCCAAGGGCCAGGCGCGCTATGCGCCGGAATTCGTCGCCCGCTACCGCCAGGCGCAGCGCGACCGCGTGGCGCGCCTGGATGCGCAGGCGCGGCGGATGATCGCCGAGCGCATGGCGGCCCGCGCCGACGTCAAGAGCGGCGCCGACGCTTCGGCCGAACGCCGGCGCCAGGCCGCGCACACGCCGGTGCTGGTGGTCTGGCGCACCGACGCCGACCTGCGCTGCCTGGACCTCAGCCTGGATCCTTCCGACCGCCACCCGGGCTCGCTGTGGGGCAAGGATGCTTACGCGTCGAACTACGGCGCGGTCGGCTTCGCCCGCTTCTGCACACCCGAGAGCTGGCTGTCAACCTGGTCCGGCCTGTCGTCCAACGCCAGCATGGCGCGCACCGCCGGCGGCATCAATCAGCCCACCCTGATCATCGAATACACCGGCGACCAGGCCTGTTTCCCTTCCGACGTGCGCGCCATCCATGACGCCATCCCCGCGCCGGACAAGACCCACCTGCGCATCCGGGGCGACCACCATGGCCGCGCCCTGGCCGAAGGCGAAGAACCCGGACGCTACGCGGCCGGGCGCGAACTCGCCGGCTGGCTGCGCCAACGCTTCCTGTAATCCGAATGCCGACGGAGCAAGTCATGACTGCAACTCCCAAGACCCCCGCCCCCCTGCGCCTGCACGGCGTGGACCATACGGCGCGGCCCACCTGGCGCCTGCGCGAAACCGTCGCCTTCTATCGCGACATACTCGGCCTGCCGCTGGTGCATGTGATCTCGGCGCGCGGCTGGGGCCCCGCCACGCACCCGGACTTCCTGCACTTCTTCTTCGACAGCGGCCAGGGCAGCACCATCGCTTTCTTCTACTACCTGGGCTCGGACGAACCCGAGGCCCTGCGCGGACGCAACCGCATGCGGCCGCTGCCCGAGGACCATGTGTTCGACGCCACGCATACCGCCTGGCTGGTGGAAAGCGAGGACGAACTCAAAGCCTGGAAGCAGAAGCTGCAGAATGCGGGACTGGAAGTCTCGGTCGAAACCCGCCATGAAGTGATCGAATCCATCTACGTGCGCGATCCCAATGGCTATTTCATCGAGTTCACGCGCAAGCTGCGGCCGCTGGGCGAAGTCGATTCGATCGACGCCGCCTTGACGCTGCAGGCGGCCATGCAGGCCGAAGCCGATGCGGAATCGGTCGGCGGGCGCATGCAGCACATCGACGAGGTCTGGGCGCGCAAGGCCGCGCTGCTGCAAGACCGGCTGGAACTGGCGGATGGCGGCGCCGAACCGTCCGTGCGGATCTTCGTGCCGCGGGTCGAGGAGTTCTCCTCGCTGGTTGAGGACGCCTCGGGACGCGAGAACTGCACCGTGGTGCCGGGTGAGCATTTCGACTGCATCGTCTCCGCCGGCCCGGTCGAGTTCCAGCGCAAGGCCCTGGGGCTCAAGCCCGCCGTCTGGTATGGCTTGTTCACCGGCGGCGTCAGCGGCACGATCGACGTACTGGACCGGGACCGCGTCCGGATCTCGGCCGCGCGGCACTGAGGCACGGGCCAGGAGGAGACCATCATGCGAGATATACGCCACCCCATAGAGGGCGTGATCTACCACCACCCCGAGCGGGCGCGCCAATACTTCGCCAGCGGCGCCTGGGAACATTCGACCGTGGGCGCGGCGCTGCACGCCACGGCCCAACGCTGCCCCGAGCGCACCGCGCTGATCATCGACGAAGGCAGCCTGAGCTTCCGCGAACTGGACGAACAGACCGACCGGCTGGCCGCCGCCCTGCTGAAGCTGGGCCTGGCGCCCGCGGACCGCGCCATCTTCCAGATGGGCACCACGCTGGAAACGGCGCTGGCCCTGCTGGCCTGCTACAAGGCGGGGATCGTCCCCGTGTGTTCGCTGCCGCAGCACCGCGAACTGGAGATCGGCCAGCTCTCGCGCCAGACTCGGGCCCGCGGCTACTTCGTGCAGGCCGATTTCGGCAAGTTCGACCTGCCGGCCTTCGCCGCCGGCATGCTGGCCGCCAGCGACACGCTGGAACACCTGGTCGTGGCGCGCGGCGACTCGCCGCATGGCGTGTCGCTGCACGCGCTGCTGGACGCGATGCCGCTGGCCGAGGCCCGCCTCATCCTGGCGGACCAGGGCCCCGGCTGCGAGGACGTGCTGAGCTTCCAGCTGTCGGGCGGCACGACGGGCATGCCCAAGATCATCCCGCGCTTCCATGCCGAGTACCTGGGCCATTCACTGGCCTGCGCCCGGCGCTACAAAATGCAGGACGACGACCGCATCATCTGGGCGCTGCCCCTGCTGCACAACGCGGCCCAGGTCTATGTGCTGATCCCCGTCATCGCCATGGGCGTGTCCGCGGTGCTGATGCCGCGGGTCGACGTGCCGCGCATGCTGGAACTGATCGAACGCCACCGCGTCACCCGCGCCATGTCCATCGGGCCGATAGCGCCGCAGATCATGGCCTTCCCCGACCTGGCGCGCTACGACCTGTCTTCCTTGCGCCTGTTCATCACCATGAGCGCCGCGGACCGCCTCGAAGCGCATCTGAACGTGCCCTGCTCCAACCTGTTCGGCATTACCGAGGGACTGCTGCTGGGCTCGCCCGCCGACGCGTCCGAGTACGAGCGGCACCATACCCAGGGCCGCTCGGGCTGCCCCGAGGACGACATCCGCCTGCTCGCGCCCGGCGCCGAAGAGCCGGTGGCCGAGGGCCAGATGGGCGAGCTTTGCTTCCGCGGCCCCGCCACGCTGCCGGGGTTCTTCGACGCCCCGGCGGCCAACGCCGCCGCGTACACCTCGGACGGCTACTACCGCACCGGCGACATGATGACGGCGCGCGTGATCGACGGCGCAACCTGCTACGCCTTCGAGGGCCGCCTGCGCGACAACATCAACCGTGGCGGCGAGAAGATCGGCTGCGAGGAAGTCGAGGCGCTGGTTGGCGCGCATCCCGCGATTTCGGAAGCGCGCCTGGTGGCCATGCCGGACCCTTTCTATGGCGAGAAAGGCTGCGTCTTCGTCATCGTCCGGCCCGGCCACGCGGCGCCCAGCCTGACGCAGCTGGCGGATTTCCTCACTGGCCAGGGGCTCGCCAAATACAAGTGCCCGGAACGCATCGAGCAGATCGAAGCCTTCCCCGTCACCAAGGTCGGCAAGCTCGACAAGGCCGCCCTGCGCCATAGCGTCGCGGAAATGC
>JALDYL010000304.1:0-4836 GCA_032153965.1 Achromobacter sp.
GCTTCCGACGAAAACGGCAATCTTGTAGGTGCTCATGGGGCGCAGGCTCCAAGGGGTGGACGGGAATGTCAGTGTAGACCTGTAGGCAAGCCCGCTCAATCTCGATCGCGGATATGTTTATTCATGATCATGACGCCCTGATGTCGTTCGCGCGGACTGGCGCATCAGCTCATCAGGCTGACATGGGCAGCGACCACGCGCCATCCTTCAGGCGTGCGCATCCAGGTCTGGCTTTGCCGGCCGATGCGGTCGCTGCCGTCGCGCTGGAATTCCAGATTGGCCGTTGCGAAATCCTGGCCGTAGGTGGTGACGACCGTGCGTAACACGCGGCGGGCCAGGCCTTGCGGCGAACGCGCCGCGCGGAAGGCGCGGATGGCGTCGTAGCCGTAGAGGTTTTCGCCCGCGCCATAGCGCAGCGTGTGAGGGCTGTTCCAGAAGAGCACGTCCAGCACTTCCACCTGGTTGTTCACCAGGGCGGTTTCGTAGCGGTCCAGGGCGGCTGTGACTTCCGCCACGACATCGGGCAGATTGATATCCATGCTTGCTGCTCCAGTTGGCACCGTTGTGGTGCGAAATATAGGGGTAATCACCAATGTGGTGTGTCCTGCGGTGCGGGGCATCCATCCCGCGGGCAGCGGTTTCCCGGCCTGGTCGGGGGAGTGCGGCGCGGCGATCCTGGCATGCCGCTTGCTAGGGTTAATACTGCATAACAAGCTACGCGCCGTTCCAGGAGTTTCATCATGTCCAGCTCTACCGCTTCCGCCCCGGTCACTATGTTGGTCACCCGGCACATCGCGCCCGAGCGCTATGGCGATTTCCTGTCCTGGATGCGCCAGGGCGAAATCCTCGCGGCAGGCTTTCCGGGCTTTCTCGGGTCCGGCGTGCTGCAGCCCGCGGAAGGCGGCGACCAGTACCAGATCGTCCTGCGCTTTGCCGATGCGGCCAGCCTCGGCCGTTGGGAAAATTCCCTGCCGCGCCGCATGTGGCTGGAGCGCGGCGCGGCGCTGGTGCGCGCCAGCCACGAGCGCCGCGTCAGCGGCACGGACGACTGGTTTGCGCCCAGGACCAGCGCGCCGCCGCGCTGGAAGCAGGCCGTCAGCATCTGGCTTGCCTATTTCCCGGTGCTGCTGGCGTTCTCCATCCTGGCCAGCGAACCCCTGAGCCTCTTGCCGGTGTTCTGGCGCGTGCTGATCACCAGCGTAGCGCTGACGCCCGTGATGGTGTTCATCTGCATGCCCTTGGTGGCGCGCATGCTGCATCGCTGGCTGCGCGCGGGCTGACCCGGGCATGCGCGGGCCCGTTCAGGCCGCGCGCGCGCCACGGGCGGAATACAGCCGGTGCAGCGTGATCTTGCGCACCGCGGCCTGGCTGCCCTGGATATGCGCCTGCAGCAACGAGACTGCACGCGGCGCGTCGCCAGCCAGCGCCGCTTCCAGGATGGTCGCGTGCTCTTCATAGGTCTTGCCGATGCGCTCGGGCAGGGTGAAGTCCAGCCGGCGCACGATGCGGATGCGTTCGGTGGCCGCGCGATGCACGCGCGCGATTTCGGGGTTGCCTGCGGCGGTCACCAGATCGATGTGAAAGCGCTCGTCCAGATCCGCCAGGCGCTCGCAGTCGTCGGAATATTCGCTTGGATCCACCAGCCAGAGATCGGCCAGCGGGCGCAGGGCGCGTTGGCGTTCGGCGGCGCTGGCCGATGCGCACAGAAACTGCACCGCGGCCGCTTCCAGCACGCTGCGCAGCTCGTAGAAATGGTCCAGCGTGTTGAAGTCCAGCGGCTTGACCAGCCAGCCATTGCGCTGGCGCACCTCCAGATAGCCTTCGCGCTCCAGCCGGAACAGGGCCTCGCGCACCGGCGTGCGGCTGACCTGCAGGCGGTCGGCGATCTCGGTTTCGGTGAAGCGGTCGCCCGGCGCCAGCCGGAAGTCCAGGATGTCCCGCTTCAGTGTGCCGTAGGCGGTGTCGGCCAGCGTGCGCGGTATGTCGATGACGGCGAAGGCGGTTCCCATGTCGTGGCCTCGGATCGGTGGTTCAAAGAGGGCGGGCGCGGGCAATGCCGGCCTGTTGCAGCGCCTGCGCCGCGCGCAGGCAATCGGCTTCGCGCCAGGGCGCGCCGATCAGTTGCACGCCCAGCGGCAGGTGATCGTCCTGTCCGGCCTCGGGCCAGAGCGGCGCGGCGCAGACCGGCAGGCCGATGCATGACAGCGGCTGCGTCAGGATGCCCATGCTGGCGCGCGCCGGCAGCCGCTGGCCGGCCAGCGTCAGCCAGTCCGAGCCGATGGGCGTGGCCGGCACCGGCGTGGCGGGGGCGATCAGCACGTCGTAGTGCTCGAACAGCGCCAGCGCTTCGCGATAGACGCGGTGGCGGATGCGCTGCGCCTGCTGCGCCCAGGCCGCGGGCACGAGGCTGCCTGCGACCAGCCGGTCGCGCGACAGCGGTTCGTAGTAGTCGTAGTGCGTGACGAGCCGGCGGCGATGCAGGGCGCCGCCTTCCGCCGCGGTGATGACGAAGGCCGCGGCGCGGGCCTGGGCCGCGCCCTGCAGTTCGACCACGGCCGTGGCGTCCAGCGCGCGCGCCGCGATCTCGACGGCGCGGCGGGCCTGCGGGCCGGCCCATTCGGCAAAGTAGCCGCCCAGCACCGCCACCCGCAGTCCGCGCATGCCGCCGGCCAGCGCCGCCAGCGTGGGTTCGGCCGGGCGTTCGGCGCAGGCCACGTCGTCGGCGTCCATGCCTTGCAGCGCGTCGTAGGCGGCGGCAAGGTCGCTCGCGCTGGCCGCGAACGGCCCCAGGTGGTCGAGGCTGCCGACGAACGGAAACGAGCCGGCGCGCGACAAGCGGCCGAAGGTGGGCTTCAGGCCGAACACGCCGCACAGCGAGGCGGGCACGCGGATCGAGCCGTTGGTGTCCGAGCCCAGCGTCAGCGGCACCAGGCCGCCCGCGATCGCGGCGGCGCTGCCGCCCGACGAGCCGCCGGCGATGCGGGTGGTGTCGTGCGGGTTGCGGCAGGCGCCATAGTGGCTGTTTTCCGTGGTGAAGCCATAAGCGTGCTCGTCCATGTTCAGCGCGCCGATCAACACCGCGCCGGCCTCGCGCATGCGTTCGACCAGTCTGGCGTCACGCCGCGCGGGCGGATTGGAGGCGTTGACCCGCGCGCCGGCCAGGGTGACTTGGTCGGCGATGTCGAACAGGTTTTTGACCGCATAGGGCACGCCCGCGAGCGGCGGTAGCGGCTCGCCGCGGGCGCGGCGCGCGTCGATGGCCGCCGCTTCCTGCCGCGCCCGGCTTTCGGTGACGGCGGTAAAGCAGTTGTAGCGCGGGTCCCGCTCGCGCACGCGCGCCAGCGTGGCGTCCAGCACGGCCATGGCGCTGCGTTCGCCGGCGCGGACCTGGCGCGCGATATCCTGAGCGGGGCCGCTCACGGGCGGAACACCGCGGCCGATTCCAGCTCCACGGCCAGCGGCTCATCGACGAAGCCGGCCGCGATGTCCTGGATGCGGGCGAACTGCTGCGTCACTTCGGCCACGGCCTGCTCGCGCAAGGCATAGCCGGCCAACGCCAGGGCGCTGCGCACGTATTGGTCGATGGTTTCCTGGGTCATGGCGGACTCTCCGGTACGGGTGATTTACTTGCGCACTTCGCGCTGGAAGATTTCCAGGCTTAGTTTTTTCATCTGGATGAAGCTGGGTTCGGATAGCGTCGCCACCGTGCGCGGGCGCGCGTCGCGGTAATCCAGGATCTCCGCGACCCGGGTGGGCCGCTTGGTCAGCAGCAGCACCTGGTCGGCCAGGTACACGGCTTCCTCCAGGTCGTGCGACACCAGCAGCATGGTGGTGCCGGTCTGCATGAAGACCTCCTGCAGCTTTTCGCGGATGAACAGCGTCATCTCGAAGTCCAGCGCGGAGAAGGGCTCGTCCAGGAACAGCACCTCCGGTCCCGGCGCCAGCGCGCGCATGATCGAGGCGGTCTGCTGCTGGCCGCCGGACAGTTCGTAGGGATAGCGGTTCAGGTCGAACTTGACGTCGAACGAGGCCACCAGCTCGGCGACCCGGGCGTCCACCTCGGCCTTGCTGCGGCCTTCCAGGCGCAGCGGATAGGCAATGTTGTCGATGGTGCGCAGCCACGGGAACATCGCTTCGCGGTAGTTCTGGAAGACATAGCCGATCTTGGTCTGCGCCAGCGACTTGCCGTCGAACAGGATTTCGCCCGAGTCGATGGGAATCAGGCCGGCGATCATGTTGATCAATGTGGACTTGCCGCAGCCGTTGGGGCCGAACACCGAGACGATCTTGCCCTTGGGGATGTCGAGGTTGAAGTCCTCGTACAGCGGCCAGCCGGCGAAGTACTTGGTCAGCCCGCGTATGGTGATGTGGGTGCCCAGCGGACCGGGCTCGAACGGGGCGGCGGCGGGGCTGGGGGCGATGATGGGATTGAGGACGGTGGACATCAGCGGCCGCTCCAGTGGACCACGCGCTTTTCCAGCACGAGAAAAAGAATGTTCAGCACATAGCCCAGCGCGCCTGCGGCGAGGATGGCCGCATACATGTCGCGCACATTCAGCACTTGCTGCGCGTTGATGATGCGATTGCCCAGGCCGCTGTCGGAACCGATGAACATCTCGGCCACGATCACGATGACCAGCGCCATCGACACGCCGCTGCGCAGGCCCACGAAGGTGGATTGCAGGCTTTCCCAGATCAGCACGTCCTTGAAGATGCGCCAGCGCGACGCGCCCATCACGCGCGCCGCCATGACGCGCTGCTTGCGGGCGTTGATGACGCCGTAGGCGCTGTTGAACAGGATCACCAGCACCGCCGCGAAGGCCGCGATGGCGATCT
>JALDYL010000305.1:0-4832 GCA_032153965.1 Achromobacter sp.
CGTAGGTCGGCACGGTGGACAGCGCCAGCGTGGGCTGCGCGATGTAGTTGGCGGGGTTGGCGCGCACCCGTTCCTTGAACGCATCGACCTCGGCGCGCGAGGCCGACGGCCCCACCAGCATGCCGTAGCCGCCCGAGCCATGGACTTCCTTCACCACCAGTTCGTGCATGTGGGCCAGCACATGCGACAGCTCGTCCGGCCGGTTGCAGCGCCAGGTCGGGACGTTGGACAGTATCGGCTCCTCGCCCAGATAGAAGCGGATCATGTCGGGCACGTACAGGTAGGTGGACTTGTCGTCGGCGATGCCGGTGCCGATGGCGTTGGCCAGCGTCACGCGGCCGGCGCGGTACACCGACAGCAGGCCGGGCACGCCCAGCGCGGAATCGGCGCGGAACGACAGCGGGTCGAGGAAGTCGTCGTCCAGGCGGCGATAGATCACGTCCACCTTGCGGGGCCCCTGCGTGGTGCGCATGTAGACGGTGTTCTGCTCGACGAACAGGTCCTGGCCTTCCACCAGTTCCACGCCCATCTGCTGCGCCAGGAAGGCGTGTTCGAAGTAGGCCGAGTTGTACATGCCCGGCGTCAGCACCACCACGGTGGGATCGTCGCCGCCGTGCGGCGCCACTTCGCGCAGGTTGTCCAGCAGCAGGTCGGGGTAGTGCGCCACCGGCTCCACCTTGATGCGGCTGAAGGCGTCGGGCATCAGCCGCATCGACATCTTGCGGTTCTCCAGCATGTAGGACACGCCGGACGGCACGCGCAGATTGTCTTCCAGCACGTAGAACTCGCCCGCGCCGGCGCGCACGATGTCCACCCCGGCGATATGGCAGTAGATGTCCTCGGCCACGTCCACGTCCTGCATCTCGGGGCGGTACTGGGCGTTCAGGAACACCTGTTCGGCCGGCACGATGTTCGCGCGCACGATGTCGTGCCCGTGATAGATGTCATGGATGAACATGTTGAGCGCGCGTACCCGCTGCTTCAGGCCGACCTCCAGCAGGCGCCATTCGGCGGCGGGGATGACGCGGGGGATCAGGTCGAAGGGAATCAGGCGTTCGGTGCCGGCCGCGTCGCCCGCCACCGAAAACGTGATGCCGACCCGGCGAAAGCTCAAGTCCGCCTCCAGGCGGCGCGCGGCCATGGCTTCGGCGGACTGCTCGTCATGCCAGCGCTCGAAAGCCTGGTAGTGGGAGCGTATGCCGCCGGCGCTGTCGCGCATTTCGTCATAGGCGGCGGGACGGGGTGATCTGTCCTTCATGGCTCCTCCGGTACAGGTGCCGGCAGCCGGCTTGCGCGCGGCCGCCGTCCGGCCGATGTCCGGCCGGTTGCAATGGATTAAGCAACCCGCATGCCAGCTTGGCCGGCAGGCGTGGCAGCGCCCCTGGGGACCAATATCCTCCGAAGGGCGTTGCGACGCCATCGCCGCAGCGGCTGAGACCAGGGGATGGCGTGGACGCCAGGCGCGGACTGGCCGGGGCTGGCGGGTAGAACGGGGTCAGTCGGGCTGGCGCGGAAAAGCCTGGCCAGGGGGAATGGGTGGGCGGCGCCAGGGGGCGCCGCTGCCGAGGCGGGCCGCGCAACGGTGCGCGGGGTGCTGCGTGATGGGGCCGAGACGAAGTCCGGCGTAGCCTTCTATGTTAGGCCATGCACCATTTTGGTGCAAGCCTGCGGGGCAAAGCTGGTGCGTCAGTTCATGCGGAAGCTGTGCAGCGTGGTGCCGCCGGTGCCGCCTTGTTCCAGCGGCGCCTGGGGCACCCAGCCGTCCTGGGTCAGCACCGCGTCCAGCGGGAAGTCATGGGCGGCGGGTTCATAGCCGGCGTCCAGTTCGCCGCAGCTCCAGGCGATGCCGATGGCGATGAAGGAGTGGCCGCGCTCGCGCAGCGCGGCCAGGGTGCGGTCGTAATAGCCGCCGCCATAGCCCAGGCGGTCGCCCTGTTCGGTGTAGCCCAGGGTGGGGACCAGCACCACGTCGGGCAGCAGTTCGGCGCCGGCGACCGGCTCCTGGATGCCGTAGGGGCCGGCGCGCAATTCGGCGTCCGGCGTCCAGGGCAGGAAGGCCAGCGGGGCGTTGCGTTCGCGCACCACGGGCAGCGCCACCGCCACGCCGTTTTCGACCCATTGCTCGAGCAGCGGGCGCAGATCGGGCTCGTCGGCCATGGGCCAGAAGGCGGCCACGGTGGCGGGCGCGGCGCGGCCCGCGCGCACGGCCTCGTCGCGCGCTACATTCAGCCAGGTGAACAGGCGTGCACGCATGAGCAGGCCGCCGCGGCTACGCTGGTCTTCCGGCAGTTCGGCACGCAGTTTTCGCAATCGCGCGCGTAGCGGTACTGCGGTATCCTCTGGAGTATTTTGCGTAGTCATGCGGTGGCTGTAAGAGGGATGGACAAATGATGGCGAAAACGCGGACGAAAACGCGGACGAACTTGCGGATTGCCGCCATGCTGGGCCAGTGTATGAGGGACAGGGCATGACACAGACTCTGCAACCCGGACGGTATCAGAAATCCACGCGGAAATCCGGGTCCGCCGCCGCTGCCGAGGCCGCTCCCGGCCTGCGCCGCTGGCTGCCGCTGCTGGCGTTGTTCACCGCGGCCTGTGCGCCGGTGGATGCGCAGCAGCGTAGCGCATCGGTCAACGCCCAGCCCCAGCCTCAGCCGGCCGTTCAGGCTGCGCAACCCGCCATTTCCGTGCCGCCCGCGGTGCTGGCCGGCCTGCCCCCGACATCCCAGACGCCCGCGCTGGCCGCCGTGGTCGCCGCGCGCGAAGCCATGAACCGCAAGCAGTGGTCCGTGCTGGGCGCGCTGGTGCCGCAGGCCAAGCCGGATCCGCTGGGCATGTATCCCGAATACTGGCTGCTGCGCTACCAGTTGTGGACCCCGCCCGCCACGGGCCGGCCCACCGCCGACCTGCAGAAGTTCGTCAGCGGCAATTCCGACGCTTATCTGGCCGACCGCCTGCGCGGCGACTGGTTGCTGGCCGCGGCCCGCAGCGGCGACTTCGAAACCGTGCGCAAGCTTGCGCCGGTGAAGAACAGCAATGCGCAGATCGAGTGCGCCATCCTCGATGCCAAGCACATGACCGGGCAGCGCGCCACGGCGGCGCAGGCCGCGGCCGTGTTCGCGCCGGGCGGCGCCTGCTGGGCGCTGTACGACCAGCTGGTCGCCGACGGCATCATGGGCTGGGAACAGCTGGAGCCCCAGCTGCGAGACGCCATCGAGGCCAACAAGACGGCCGATGCGCGCAAGTTCGCGCAGTACATGTTCGAGCCGGGCGACCTGAAAACATATGACCTGCTCATGAAGGATCCCATGAAGTGGCTGACGCGCCAGAGCCGTCAACCCGTGGGCCGCAACGAGAAGGAGCTGGTGACCATCGCCTTGGCGCGCCTGGCGCGTTCCGACGTGAGCGTGGCCGATTCCTACCTGCGCCGCGAATGGGGCAAGTCCGGGGACTGGTCCAAGTCCATGGCCAAGTCGAACCTGGCCTGGGTCCGCGGCCAGTACGCGTTGGTCGCCGCGCTGAATCTCGACAGCCGCGCCGACGACTGGTACCACGAGGCCGGCCACATCCGCATGACGGAGTACAACGCCGCCTGGAAGGTGCGCGCCGCCTTGCGCCAGCCCAAGATCGACTGGAAGTGGGTCATCGACTCCATCGACCAGATGCCTGCCTCGCAGCAGGCCGATTCGTCCTGGATCTACTGGAAGGCGCGCGGGCAGGCCGCGCGCGGCCACAAGGAACAGGCCGCCACCGCCTACGCCAGCATTGCCGACCGCTTCGACTTCTACGGCCAGCTGGCCGCCGAGGAACTGGGCCGCCGCATCACCGTGCCGCCGCGCCCCGCGCCCATCAGCGACCAGGAAATCACCGAGGCCCGCGCCAATCCCGGCCTGCGCCGCGCGATCCAGCTGTTCCGCCTGGGCTGGCGCGCCGAAGCCGTGCCGGAATGGAACTTCACGCTGCGCGGCATGAGCGACCGCCAACTGATGGCCGCCGCCGAACTGGCGCGCGCCGAGAACATCTACGACCGCGTGGTCAACACCTCCGACCGCACCGAAAAAGAGTTCGACTTCAGCCAGCGCTTCATCGCGCCCTTCGAAGGCCGCGTCACCGCCAAGGCCAACGCCATCGCTCTGGACCCGGCCTGGGTCTACGGCCTGATCCGCCAGGAATCGCGCTTCATCATGGACGCGCGTTCGCACGTGGGCGCATCCGGCCTGATGCAACTGATGCCGGCCACGGCCAAGTGGGTCGCGGGCAAGATCGGCATGAGCAACTTCACGCCCGACAGCGTCAACGACTTCGACACCAACACCGAACTCGGCACCAACTACCTCAACATGGTGCTGCGCGACCTGAACGGTTCGCAGATGCTGGCCAGCGCGGGCTATAACGCCGGCCCGCGCCGTCCGCACAACTGGCGCTCGACCTTCACGCATCCCGTGGAGGGCGCCATCTTCGCCGAGACCATTCCGTTCAACGAGACGCGCACCTACGTCAAGAACGTGATGTCGAACTCGGTGTATTACGCGGCCATGTTCACCGGCCAGCCCCAGTCCCTGAAGGAACGCCTGGGCAATATCGTGCCGCTGGGCGCGGAAAGCACCTCGATCCCATGACGCGGGATCCGGCCACGGACGGCCTGCAGGTCTATATCGTGGGCGGGGCGGTGCGCGACGCGCTGCTCGGCCTGCCGCCCGGCGACCACGACTGGGTCGTGGTGGGCGCCACGCCCGAGGACATGGCGCGCCGCGGCTTCGTGCCCGTGGGCGGCGACTTTCCCGTCTTCCTGCATCCGCGCAGCAAAGAGGAATACGCGCTGGCGCGCACCGA
>JALDYL010000306.1:0-4825 GCA_032153965.1 Achromobacter sp.
TGGCCGTGGGCGGCTTCAGCTACGGCGACGTGCTGGGCGCCGGCGAAGGCTGGGCCCGCACCATCCGCTTCAACAGCAAGCTGTCGGACCAGTTCGGCGCCTACTTCGCGCGTCCCGATACCTTCGCGCTGGGCGTGTGCAACGGCTGCCAGATGATGGCCGCCTTGGCGCCGATGATCCCGGGCGCCGAATTCTGGCCGCGCTTCACGCGCAACCAGTCGGAAAAATACGAAGCCCGCCTGTCCATGGTCGAAGTGGCCAAGTCGCCGTCGATCTTCTTCGCCGGCATGGAAGGCGCCCGCATCCCGGTCGCCGTGGCGCACGGCGAAGGCTACGCCGACTTTTCGCAGCAAGGCGACGCCAGCCGCGTGCTGGCTGGCGCGCGCTTCATCGACAACCGCGGCCAAGTCACCGAAGCCTACCCGTTCAACCCGAACGGCAGCCCCGGCGGCCTGACTTCGGTCACCACCGCCGACGGCCGTTTCACGGTCATGATGCCGCACCCGGAACGCGTGACGCGCAACGTCATGATGTCGTGGGCGCCCGAGAAGTGGGGCAAGTCGGACGCGGGCGGCGCGTTCAGCCCCTGGATGCGCATCTTCCGCAACGCGCGCGTCTGGCTGAAGTAAGCCATGCGCTGGCGCCGGGGCTCGTTTCCCGGCGCTTGCACGAAGCGCCCCGCTGCTTGGCGGGGCGTTTTCATTGTGGCGTTCAGAACTGGTACTTCACCCGGCCGATGACGCTGCGCCGGCTGCCCGGGTAGCAGTCGCTCAGGTCGGAGCAGGTCGCCAGGTATTCCTTGTCGAACAGGTTGGTGGCGTTGACCGACAGCGTCAGGTGCTTGTCGACCGCGTAGGACAGGCCCGCGTCCATCAGTGTGCGGCCGGCGATCTTCAGCGTGTTGGCGTTGTCGCCGTAGGTCGAGCCCACGTAGCGCAGGCCCGCGCCCAGGCTCAGCCCGGCCAGCGCGCTGTTGCGCACCGTGTAGTTCAGCCAGCCCGACGCGCTGTGCTCGGGCACCAGGGCCGGACGGTTGCCTTCGGTGCCGTTGTTGGCGCGCGTGATGCGGGCACGCACATAGGTGTAGGAGCCCGTGAAGTCCCAGCCGTCGCCCAGGCTGAACTTGCCTTCCAGTTCCACGCCGCGCGATTGCACTTCGCCCGAGGCGACCTGGAAGCCGGGGTTCTGCAGGTCATTGGTCAGCACGTTGCTCTTCTTGATGTCGAAGACCGCCAGCGTGTAGAGCGCGTTCGAGCCCGGGGGCTGAAACTTGATGCCGCCTTCCCATTGGCGTCCGCGCGAGGGCGCGAACGGAGAACTGCCGTTGGCCGGCGCCGAGGTCCCGGTGTTGGGCAGGAAGGACTGGGCGAAGCTGACGTAGGGCGCGACGCCGTTGGGCATGACATAGTTCAGGCCGGCGCGGCCGCTGAAGCGGCTGCCGCTCTGGTCGGTGTCGTTGTTCAGGATGCGGTTTTCGGTCTTCTGGCTGTACCAGTCGTAGCGTCCGCCCAGGGTCAGCACCCAGCGCTGGTCGAAGCGGATCTGGTCCTGCAGGTACAGGCCGGTCTGGTGCGTGCGTTCCAGGTAGTTGGCCAGCGGCGTGGTCGGCGTGGGTACGTCCACGCCATAGACCGGGTCAAAGGGGTTCAGGCTGGGCGCCGGCCCCATGGTGCGCGACACGTCCGCGCTGCTGCGGTTGAAGTCCAGGCCCAGCAGCAGGGTATGGGCCAGCGGACCGGTGCGCAGCTCGAGCTGGGCCTGGTTGTCCAGTGTCAGCGCGGTCATGCTTTCATCGTAGCGGCGGGCGGTGCGGGCGATGCCGGTGGGCGTCAGGCCAGCCAGGAACATGTTGTCCAGGATCGAGTCGACGCGCCCGTAGCGCAGGTTCTGCCGCACCTGCAGCGTGTCGTTGAAGCGGTGTTCGAACAGGTAGCCGATGCTCTTCTGGTCCTGGTCGTAGCGGTTGAAATTGGGATCGCCGTTGCGCAAGTTGGTGGGCTTGCCGTTGACCGTGACCGTGCCGATGGTGCCGCCCGAACGGTCGCGCAAGTACTCCGTCAGCAGCGTGAAGCGGGTGGCGGCGGAAGGCGCCCAGGTGAGCGAAGGCGCCAGGTACAGGCGGTCGTCGGAAATGCGGTCGCCATTGGGGTAGGTGAATTGCGTGTTGGCGTCGCGCGCCACGCCGACGATGCGGTACAGCAGGGTGCCGTCTTCGGTCGCCGGGCCGGTCAGGTCGACCGCGGCCTGCTTGCGCTGGAAGCTGCCGTACTCCAGTTCGGCCTCGTAATGCGGCGTGGCCGAGGGCAGCTTGCTGACGCGGTTGATGACCCCACCCGCGTCGCCTTGGCCGTACAGGACGGAAGAGGGGCCGCGCAGCACCTCGACCCGATCCAGCGCATAGGGTTCGCTGCGGAACAGGGTGTAGCCGGACGTCGCCTGGCGCAGCCCGTCCTTGTAGTCGCTGGTGGCCTGGGCGTTGAAGCCGCGCAGCATGACCCAGTCGAAGCCCTTGGGGTCCACGCCATAGGTTTCGACGGTCACGCCGGGTACGTAGCGCAGCACTTCGGTCACGCTCTGCGCATTCTGCGCTTCCATCTGCGCGCGCGTCACCACGGAGATCGATTGGGGTACTTCCAGGATGGGCGTCTCGGTCTTGGTGCCGGCGCGGGTTTCCTCGGCCACGTAGCTGTCCGGCGCCACGCCCGAGGCGCGGACGGTGACCGGCTCCAGCGTGGAGACGCCAGTCGCGCCGGGCGGCAGCGGACGCAGCACGTAGCCGCCGCCTTCCTGTCGGGCCGCCAGGCCGCTGCCGGCAAGGATCGCGGCATAGCCGGCGTTCACGCCATAGGCGCCGCGCAGGCCAGGGCTGAGCCGGCCCACGGTCAGGGCGCCGTCGATGGTGATGGTCACGCCCGCCTGTTGTGAATAGGCGTTCAGCACCTGGTCCAGGGGGCCGGCGGGAATGTCGTAGCTGCGGCTGGCCTGCTCCTGGAGCGTGGGGCCGCCGGGTCCCGCGGCCATGGCGGCGGGGGGCGCGGCCAGCGCCAAGGCGGTCAGGGCCAGCGCCAGCGTGCTGCAGGCGGGCTTGGGAGTGGAGCGGGCTTGCATGTAGTGGGTTCCTCGTTGCGGACGTGAATGCTGCGGATATGCAGGTATCCCGAACGAGAAAGAAAAAGTGCTACGGTTTTCGCGATTTTTTTCGAAGGCGGGCTATCTGGGCTCCACCACCACCCAGTAAGCCGTGTAGCGCGACACGCGCAGCGGCAGGGCTCTTGCCAGCGAGGCCAGGATCCGGTCCGTGTCGTCCACGGCGTACACGCCCGACACGATCAGGTCGGCCACGCGCGGATCGCAGCGGATCACGCCGCGCCGGTAACGCCCGACCTGGTCCAGGAAGTCGGCCAGGCGCAGGCGTTCGGCCACCAGTTGCCCGCGCAGCCAGGCCGGAGCCTGCTGCACGGCGTCGGGCATGAGTTCGGCCGCCAGCGGCGTGAACGCGGCGGACTGGCCCGCGTCCAGCCGCAGGGCGCGGCCCCGGGAGGGTTGGATCTCGACCGCGCCTTCGTGGACGCCGACCCGTATCCGATCACGCTGCTGCTCCACGGTGTATCGGGTGCCCAGCGCCTGCACATTGCCATAAGCGGTCGCGACGAAGAAGGGGCGGCCCGCGGCGGCGGGGCCGTGGCCGGTCTCGATGTAGATTTCGCCGCGGCGCAAGACCAGCCGGCGCGCGTCGGCGCTGTACTCCATGTCCACCGCGCTGTCGCCGTTGAGCGTGAGGCGGGTGCCGTCCGCCAGCATGACTTCGCGCCGTTCGCCCACCGCGCTGCGGTAGTCGGCGACGTAGGTCTGCCAGGGCAGGCGCTGGGCCGTCAGGCCCGCGGCGCCTGTGCCCAACACCGCCCAGCCCATCAGGCGCAGGGCCTTGCGGCGTCCTGCCTGGCGGCCGGAGCGGGACAGGGCCTGGGCCGATGCCGCGGGCGATACGTCCGAGAGCCGCGTGTCGATGCGCTGCACCTGCTGCCAGGCGCGTTCATGGTCGGGATGGGCCGCGCGCCAGCGCTGCCAGGCGGCGCGTTCGTCGGCGCTGGCTTCGCCGGACCACAGGATGACCAGCCATTCCAGCCCCTGCGCCAGTATCGGTGCGGGGATGTCCCCGTGTCCGGCGCTCACAGCGCCGCCAGGCAGGCTTGGGCGGCGCGCAGCATGTGCTTGCGCACCAGCGCTACCGACACGCCCAGGCTTTGCGCGATGTCGGAATAGGTCCGGCCCTCGAACCGGGACAGGATGAAGACCTGGCGTGCGCGGGCGGGCAGGGCGTCGAGCGCGGCGTCCACCGCCATCAGCGTTTCCAGCGCCAGCGCGCGCGCCTCGGCCGAGGGCATGTGCGCCTCGGGCAGGAGGGCCAGCGCGTCCAGGTAGGCGCTTTCCAGTGCGCGGCGGCGGAACAGGTCCACCACCAGACCCTTGGCGATCTGGGTGAGGAAGGCACGCGCCTGGCCGGATTCCGGCAGCCGGCCCGAGTTCAGCAGCCGTTCGTAGGTGTCGTGCGACAGGTCCGCGGCATCATGCGCGCAGCCCAGCCGCCGCCGCAGCCAACCCGCCAGCCATCCGTGATGGTCGCGGTAGAGCAGGTTCAGGGCATGTTGCGCCGTGGGCTGGGTGGCCGCCGTCACGATGGGTTTCCGTCAGATCTAAAAACTGCAAATGATAATCGTTGTTAATTGTGTAGGACAAGCCGGGCGCGAAAGGAAATGCGGCATGCAATCAAATGAGATGTTTAACTTTTCATTGCAACCTGTCGTAAAGCATAGGTAGCCGCCAT
>JALDYL010000307.1:0-4814 GCA_032153965.1 Achromobacter sp.
GCGACAGCAGGCTTTCCTGCATGCGCGCGCCGCCCGAGGCAGCCACGCAGATGAAGGGCGTCTTGTTATCCAGCGCGGCTTGGGCGCCGCGCGCGAAGCGCTCGCCCACCACCGAACCCATGGAACCGCCCATGAATTCGAACTCGAAGCAGGCCAGCGTCGCGGACACGCCGCGGATCGAGCCGCTCATGACCACCAGGGCGTCGGTCTCGCCGGTTTGCTTGACCGCTTCCTGCAGGCGCTCGGGATACTTGCGCGTATCCTTGAACTTCAGCGTGTCGACCGAACGCGTGGTCTGGCCGATCTCGACGCGGCCCTCGACATCCAGCAGCGAATCGATGCGGGCGCGGGCCCCGATGCGCATGTGGTGATCGCACTTGGGGCAGACGTGCAGGTTGGCCGCCAGATCTTCGCTGTACAGCACCGATTCGCACGACGGGCATTTCACCCACAGGCCTTCGGGTACGCGGCGGGGGCCGCTTTCGCTGGTTTTGTTGATGCGAGGAGGCAGGAGTTTTTCGATCCAGCTCATTGATTATTCATCCCGTATGAAGTCACGCCCGCCGCTCAGGCCGACGCGCTTGCTCGTTTTACTTGATCCAGCGCTTGCCGGATGGTGCGCAGCCAGCCGCTGGCGGCGGTGACTGCGGCGTCGGTTTTCTGGGCCGCGGGGGCATCTGCCGCCGCCTGCTCCATGGTCTCTATCAGTTTGCTGCCGATCACGACGGCGTCGGCCGCGCGCGCCACGCGCTGCGCGCTTTCGGCGTCGCGGATGCCGAAGCCCACGCCTACCGGAATGTCGCGCACGTGGCGGCGGATCACGGCCAGGCGCTCGGCAACGTCATCGGTGTTGAGCGAACCCGACCCCGTGACGCCCTTGAGCGACACGTAGTACACATAACCCCGGGCGACCGCGGCGACGGCCTTGATGCGCGCTTCCGTGGACGTGGGCGCCAACAGGAAGATCGGCGCAATGCCGTGCTCGCCGAGCGTGGCGGCGAACTCGACGACTTCTTCGGGCGGATAGTCCACCACCAGCACGCCGTCCACGCCAGCCTGCTCGGCGCGGCGCGCGAACTCGGCCTGGCCCATGCGTTCAATCGGGTTGGCGTAACCCATCAGCACCACCGGCGTGGCGGCGTCGCGCTGACGGAACTCGGCCACCAGCTCCAGCACGCGGGCCAGGCCCACGCCCTGCGCGATGGCGCGGTCGGCGGCGCGCTGGATCACCGGGCCATCGGCCATGGGATCGGAGAACGGCACGCCCAGCTCGATGACGTCGGCGCCGGCCTCGACCAGCGCATGCATCAGGGGAACGGTGGCGGCAGGCGAAGGATCGCCCGCGGCAATGTAGGGGATCAGCGCCGCGGCGCGGCCGGATTCGGCGGTGCGCGCAAAAGCGGCGGCGATGCGATCGGTGCGAGTGGTCATGGACAGGGCCTCAGAGCTCGATGCCGGCATGTTCGGCCACGGTATGCATGTCTTTGTCGCCACGGCCCGACAAGTTGACCAGGATGACGGCGTCGCGCGGCAGCGTGGCGGCCATCTTCACGGCTTGCGCGATGGCGTGCGACGACTCCAGCGCGGGCATGATGCCTTCGATGCGGCAGCAATCGTGGAAGGCCTTGAGGGCTTCCGCGTCGGTGATGCCGACGTACTCGGCGCGGCCGGAGTCCTTCAGCCAGGCGTGTTCCGGGCCCACGCCGGGATAGTCCAGGCCGGCGGAGACCGAGTGCGTTTCCTGGACCTGGCCGTCGGCATCCTGCATGACGTAGGTGCGGTTGCCGTGCAGCACGCCCACCTGGCCCGCGGCCAGGGAAGCCGCGTGGCGGCCGCTGTCCATGCCCTCGCCCGCCGCCTCGACGCCGATCAGGCGCACGTTCTCGTACGGAATGTAGGGATGGAAGATGCCCATGGCATTGGAGCCGCCGCCCACCGCCGCCACGACGTAGTCGGGCTGGCGGCCCGCGGCCTCAGGCATTTGCGTCAGGCATTCGTTGCCGATGACGGTCTGGAAATCCCGCACCATGCGCGGATAGGGGTCGGGACCCGCCACCGTGCCGATGATGTAGAAAGTGTTCTCGATGTTGGTGACCCAGTCGCGCATGGCTTCGTTCAGCGCGTCCTTCAGGGTGCGCGAACCGGAGGTCACGGGCACCACGGTCGCGCCCAGCAGCTTCATGCGATAGACGTTCGAGGCCTGGCGGCGAACGTCCTCGCTGCCCATGTAGACCACGCATTCCATGCCGTAGCGCGCCGCCACCGTGGCGGTCGCCACGCCGTGCTGGCCGGCGCCGGTTTCGGCGATGACGCGGGGCTTGCCCATGCGCTTGGCCAGCAATGCCTGGCCGATGCAGTTGTTGACCTTGTGGGCGCCGGTGTGGTTCAGGTCTTCGCGCTTGAACCAGATCTGGGCGCCGCCCACCATTTCCGACCAGCGGCGGGCATGGTAGACCGGGCTGGGACGGCCCACGAAATGCTTGAGTTCATAGTTGAACTCTTCCTGGAAGGCGGGGTCGACACGGTAATGGTCATAAGCCGCGCGCAGCTCGTCGAGCGCGTGCATCAGCGTTTCCGCCACGAAAACACCGCCATAAGGGCCGAAATGGCCCTGGGCATCCGGAAAGTCGTAAGGTTTCACCAAGCATCTCCCCCGGGTATCGCGGCGGCCACTGCCGGCCGCAAATCCGGTTTGCAACCCGTCATTTTACCTGACGCCGGCAGCGGCCGGGGCGCCGGGCCACGCACCGCCCCGGGAACCGTCAGCTCGCCGTCAGAGGGACTGCCCCAGGCGGCGCAGGAAGGTGTCGCAGGCGGCCAGCTGGTCCAGCGCGACGTACTCGTCGGGCTTGTGGGCCTGTTCGATATGGCCGGGGCCGCAGACCACCGTGGGGATGCCGATGCCCTGGAACAGGCCGGCCTCGGTGCCATAGGCGACCTTGCGGGTGGCGCGGTCTTCGGTCAGCGCGCGCACCAGCTGGGTGATGGCGGCCTCCTCGGAAGCCTCCAGGGCGGGAGCCGCGGCGCCGGTTTCGATTTCGATGCTGGCGCCGTCGAACTCGGCCTTCATGCGCGGCAGGAGCTCTTCACGCACGTATTTTTCGACTTCTGCCTGGATCTCGTCGGGCTGCATGCCGGGCAGGTTGCGGAATTCGTAGGTGAATTCGCACAGCTCGGGGATGGTGTTGACCGCGATGCCGCCCCGGATCTGGTTGGTGGTCATCGTGGAAAACGGCACGTCGTAGAACTGGTCGTAGGGGCCATTGGCCTTGAAGCTGTCGGCCAGGTCGCGGATGCGGCAAATCAGGCGGGCGGCGTATTCAATGGCGTTGCAGCCGCGCGGGGTCAGCGACGAGTGCGCCGCCTTGCCGTGCACCTTGCAGCGGAACAGGTTGATGCCCTTGTGCGCCACCACCACCTGCATGCCGGTGGGCTCGCCCACCACGCAGCCTTCGGGGCGGATGCCGCGCTCGTGCAGGTCGGCCAGCATGTAGGGCGCGCCGGCGCAGCCGACTTCCTCGTCGTAGGAGAACGCCAGGTGCATCGGCTTCTTGCGCGGCATGGCCAGGAATTCCGGCACCAGCGCCAGCGAACTGGCGATGAAGCCCTTCATGTCGCAGCTGCCGCGGCCGTAGAGCAGGCCGTCTTTTTCGACGAGCTTGAACGGATCCGTGCTCCAGTCCTGGCCGTCCACCGGCACCACGTCCGTATGGCCCGACAGCACGATGCCGCCCTGCATGCCGCCGTCCTGGGCGGGCAAGGTGGCGAACAGGTTGGCCTTGGTGCGCTCCGGATTGTGCGCCAGCCATGCGTCGACGCCCTGGCCCTTGAGCCAATCCCGGACGGTTTCGATCAGGGCAAGATTGGAATTGCGGCTGGTGGTGTCAAAGCCAACCAGCGTTTCCAGCCAGGTGCGCGCGTTCATGTCACTACTCTCTTGGGGAAAAACAGGAGTGTAAGGCCAGCGCGCGTTCGCGTCTCGGACGGGGCCAGGCGCGCGAACGCCTAGAATGTCGCCCGGTTAGGCAACCCCCAAGGAGAAACCGTGCAGCACAAAGCAGTTCCCACACGCAACATCGTGGCGGCAGTCATAGGCAATGCCCTCGAATGGTATGACTTCCTGGTGTTCGCGTTCATGACCCCGATCATCGCGAAGCTGTTCTTTCCCACCGACCCCAGTATTCCCGGCAGCGAGCTGAACGCCATCCTGATGACCACCGCCATCTTCGGCGTGGGCTTCTTCATGCGTCCGGTGGGCGGCATCATCCTCGGCCTGTACGGCGACAAGAAAGGCCGCAAGGCGGCCATGGTCATGGTGACCTCGCTGATGGCCGTGTCGATCGCGCTGATCACCGTCGCCCCCACCTACCACGCGGCCGGCATCCTGGCGCCGATCTTCATCCTGATCGCGCGCCTCCTGCAAGGCTTCTCCGCCGGCGGCGAATTCGGCACCTCGACCGCGCTGCTGATCGAAATGGCGCCCAACGGCAAACGCGGCTTCTACGGTTCCTGGCAGATGGCCGGGCAGATGCTGGCGCTGCTGATCGGCGCGGCCTGCGGCACGCTCATCACCGAGTTCTTCACCCCGCAGCAGATCGCCGACTGGGCGTGGCGCCTGCCCTTCGCCTTTGGCCTGGTAATTGTTCCCATCGCCATCTATATCCGCCGCAACGTCGACGAAACCGACGCTTTCAAGCAGATGAAGGAAGATGAGCGCCAGGCCGCCGCGCGCGGCGAGGTGCAGCGCCTGAGCCTGGGTCAGATGCTGAAGACGCATACCCGCGAAACGCTGATCGGCGTGGGCCTGGTCGTGA
>JALDYL010000308.1:0-4810 GCA_032153965.1 Achromobacter sp.
GCGCTGTAGCAAAAGGTCGCGATTCTGACACATTGCGCAGCAATCCTTGCCGATCAGATGCCGCGACCCAGGGCAAAGCAGAACCGGACCCGTGCCGCGCATGCCACCGGGACCGGGCCCGACCGCCAGGATTCAATCCTTCAATCTGTCCAGCAGCGCCTGCGCCACGCCCACCGAAGACGCCGGGTTCTGGCCCGTGACCAGCAGGCCGTCGCCGACCACGTGCGGCTGCCAGTCCGGGCCGCTGGTGTATAGGCCGCCCAGCTGCTTGAGTTCATCCTCCACCAGGAACGGCACGACCTCGGTCAGCTGCACGGCCGCCTCTTCCGCATTGGAAAAGCCGGTGACCTGCCTGCCCTGCACCAGCGGCTTGCCGTCGGCCGTCTTGGCATGGCGCAGCACGCCGGGCGCATGGCATACCGCCGCCACCGGCTTGCCCGCCGCCAGCATGGTTTCGATCAGCGAGACCGAGTTGGGATCTTCCGCCAGATCCCACAAGGGACCGTGGCCGCCGGGATAGAACACGGCGTCGTAATCGGCCGCCTGCACCTGCGCCAGCGGCAAGGTGGCTGCCAGTTGCCGCTGTGCGTCGTGGTCCTGGCGAAAGCGCCGCGTGTCGTCGGTCTGGGCATCGGGGTCGTCGCTCTTGGGATCCAGCGGCGGCTGCCCGCCCGCGGGCGAAGCCAGGGTGATGCTGGCGCCCGCGTCGACGAAGGCGTAATAGGGAGCGGCGAATTCCTCCAGCCAGAAGCCGGTCTTGCGGCCGGTGTTGCCCAGCGTGTCGTGGGACGTCAGCACGATCAGGATGTTCATGAGGCGCTCCTTTGGTCCGGGCCGACGCGCACGATGCGCTTGCCGGCGTTCTCGCCCTTGAGCAGCCCGATCAGGCCGCGCGGCGCGTTCTCCAGGCCATCGACCACGTCCTCGCGGTACTTGATGCGGCCTTGCTGGATCAGGCCTTGCATCGCCTCGCGGAACTCGCCGTAACGGTGCGCGTACTCGTTGAAAATGATGAAGCCCTGCACCTTGAGACGCTTGGTGAGGATGGCGCGCATCAGCACGCCCAGGCGGTCCGGCCCTTGCGGCTGGCTGGTGGCGTTATAAGCCGAGATCAGGCCGCAGACCGGTATCCGCGCGCGCGGATTCAAAAGCGGCAGCACCGCGTCGAAGACCGCGCCGCCCACGTTCTCGAAATACACGTCGATGCCCTGCGGCACGGCGCGCGCCAGACGGCCCGGCAGATCGGGCGCCTTGTGGTCCAGGCAGTCGTCAAAGCCCAGTTCCTGGACCGCGTAGCGGCACTTGTCCGCCCCGCCGGCGATACCGACCACCTTGCAGCCGTGGATCTTGGCGATCTGGCCGACCACCGCGCCCACCGCGCCGCTGGCCGCGGCCACCACCACGGTCTCGCCCGCCTTGGGCTGGCCGATGTCCAGCAGACCCATATAGCCCGTGAAGCCCGGCATGCCCAGCACGCCCAGCGAATAGGACGGGTGTTCGGGATTGGAGCCCAGACGCAACAGCCCGGCGCCATCGGACAGGGCGTAGTCCTGCCAGCCGGATTGCGCCAGCACCCACTCGCCCGGGCGATAGTCGGGATGGTTGGAGGCCTCGACCCGCGTCACCGTGCCTCCGACCATGACGCCGCCGACCTGCACCGGTTCGGCATAGGACGGCGCATCGCTCATGCGGCCGCGCATGTAGGGATCGAGCGACAGGTACACGGTGCGCAGCAGCACCTGGCCGGGGCCGGGCTGGGGAACTTCGCCCGTTTCCAGGCGAAAATCGCTGTCGGCCGGCTCGCCCTGCGGGCGCGCGGCAAGCACGATGCGGCGGTTGATGGAAGACGATTGCGACATGGCGGTCCAGCCTCCTGCAAGGAAGCCGCCCGGGCCTCGCGGGGACAGCCCGGGTGGCGGGATGGGGTTCCGGACCATTACACCATCGATGCCGTTTGGGCCGATGTGTAACCCTGGCCGCGGCCCCTCTTTTAATTAATTAATAATTTAATTAATATACGCCGCATGTGCCCAGAACGCCGCTCCGAACCCACCACGCCCGCCCGCCGGCCCGGCCGGCCGCCGCGTCCCGACAACGCCGCCGCCCGCGCCAATCTGCTGGACGTCGCCACCGGTCTGTTCGCGGCCCAGGGCGTGGCGGCCACCACCCTCACGCATATCGCGCAGCGCGCCGGCGTCACCTCGGCGATGGTCCATTACTACTTCAAGAGTCGCGATCAATTGATAGACGCGGTGGTGCTGGAGCGGATCGTGCCGGTGATCGGCTTTGTCTGGTCCCCGCTTGCGCAGGCGCAGGATCCGGTGACCGATCCGCCCGCCGCCGTGCGCGCCTTCATCGCCGAAGTCGTCGGCCGCCTGGTGCAGAGCGCCGCCGAGCGGCCCTGGCTGCCGGCCCTGTGGCTGCATGAGGTCGTCAACGAAGGCGGCCAGCTGCGCGAACGCGTGCTGCGCCATCTGCCCGCTGAACGCCTGCAGGCTCTCATCGGCCTGATCGCCGAAAGCCAACGCATGGGCGCCATCACGCCCGGCGTGGAGCCGCGCCTGGTGTTTCTGTCCATTCTGGGGCTGACCCTGCTGCCGCTTGCCACCTCCAGCCTGTGGCGGCGCGTGCTGCAGGACGACGCCCAGGCGCAATCCATCGACACCCGCGCGATCGCGGCTCACGCCATCGCCATGATTTCGGGCGGCCTGTTCTCGCCGCCCGCCCCGACTTCCGCCCCATCAGGACGCTGACCATGCGCATCCATCCCGTCTTGCGCCGCCCCCTGCCCGCCTGCTCGCTGGCCCTGCTCGCGCTGGGCGGCTGCGGCAAGGACAACGGCGATTTCTTCCAGGGCTACGCCGAAGGCGAATACGTCTACGTGGCGTCCTCCGAGCCCGGCCGGCTGGCCGAACTGCCGGTGCGGCGCGGCCAGCAGGTCGAGGCCGACGCCCCGCTCTTCGCGTTGGAAGCCACGCGCGAGACCGCGGCGCGCGACCAGGCCAGCGCGCAGCTGGCCGCCGCCGTGGCGCAACAGGAAGACATCGCCACCGGCAAACGCCCGGCAGAAGTCGACGTCAGCCGCGCCCAGCTGGCCCAGGCCGAGGCCGCCAGCCGCCGCTCGGCGGCGCAACTGCGGCGCGACACCGACCAGTTCCGCATCGGCGGCATCGCCCGCGCGCAGCTGGACGACAGCCGCGAACAGGCGCAATCGGACGCGGCGCGGGTGCGCGAACTGCAGGCCCAGCTTGAAGTCGCGCGCCTGCCCGGCCGCGAGGAACAGCGCCGCGCCCAGGCCGCCGAGGTGGAAGCGGCCAAGGCGGCCCTGGCCCAGGCGGAATGGACGCTGGCGCAAAAACGCCTGGCCGCGCCGGCTGCAGGGCTGGTGTTCGATACCTTGTACCGCGTGGGCGAATGGGTGCCCGCGGGCAGTCCGGTGGTGAGCCTGCTGCCGCCCGGCAACATCAAGGTGCGCTTCTTCGTGCCGGAAGAGGCGTTGGGCAGGCTGAAGATAGGCCAGCAGGCGACGGTGCGCTGCGATGCCTGCGGCGATCCCATCCCCGTGCGCATCGACTACATATCGACCCAGGCCGAGTACACGCCGCCCGTGATCTACAGCCGCGAAAGCCGCAGCAAGCTGGTCTACATGGTGCAGGCCCGGCCCGAGGCCGCGGCGCGGCTGCATCCCGGCCAGCCGATGGAGGTCACGCCGCAATGAACGCGCCCGCCGCCTCGGACTACGTCATCGACGTGCACGGCCTGAACAAGCGCTTCGGCGACAAGCACGTGGTCAACGACGTGTCGCTGCAGGTGCGCGAGGGCGAGATCTTCGGCTTCCTGGGCCCCAACGGCAGCGGCAAGACCACCTGCATCCGCCTCATGTGCGGCCTCTTGACGCCGGATTCGGGCAGCGGCACCTGCCTGGGCTACGACATCCTGCGCGACAGCGCGCAGATCAAGCGGCACGTGGGCTACATGACGCAGAAGTTCTCGTACTGGGACGACCTGACCATCCGCGAGAACCTGGATTTCGTGGCGCGCATGTACGGCATGCCCGAGCGCAAGCAAACCGTGGAGCGCGCGCTGGAAGACCTGGGCCTGCAAAGCCGCGCCAAGCAGTTGACGGGATCCTTGTCCGGCGGCTGGAAGCAGCGCCTGGCATTGGCGGCCTGCCTGCTGCATCAACCGAAACTGCTGCTGCTGGACGAGCCCACCGCCGGCGTGGACCCGACCGCGCGGCGCGACTTCTGGGAGCAACTGCATGAACTGGCGGCGCGCGGCATCTCGGTGCTGGTCAGCACGCACTACATGGACGAAGCCGAACGCTGCCACAAGCTGGCCTACATTTCCTACGGCCGGCTGCTGACGCAGGGCACGGCCGAGGACGTCATCGCCGAGCAGGGCCTGACCACCTGGGCCATCCACGGCCACAATCTGGTGCCGCTGGCGCAGCGCCTGCGCAACGCGCCGGGTGTGGACCAGACCGTGGCCTTCGGCTCCGCGCTGCACATCAGCGGCCGCGACGCGGCGCTGCTGGAACGCACGCTGACGGACGCCATCGCCGGCCAGGACCTGAGCCTGGAGCGCATCGACACCAGCCTGGAGGACGTCTTCATCTACCTGATGAAACGCTCCACCGACAATTTCGCGAGCCCGCCATGATGCGCCATCTGCAAGGCTTTTCCTGGTCGCGCTGGTGGAGCATGGTGCTCAAGGAGTTCCTGCAGCTGCGCCGCGACCGCATCACCTTCGGCATGATCGTGGGCCTGCCCATCATGCAGCTGGCGCTGTTCGGCTACGCCATCAACAC
>JALDYL010000309.1:0-4808 GCA_032153965.1 Achromobacter sp.
TCGGCAGCAAGGCCGTCATCACCGGCGACCCGTCCCAGGTGGACCTGCCGCGCGGCCAGGACAGCGGCCTGGCGCATGCGGTGAAGGTGCTGCACGACGTGCAGGGCATCGCCACCACCCGATTCACCAGCCGAGACGTGGTGCGCCATCCCCTGGTTGCGCGCATCGTCGACGCCTACGACCGCGCCGCCGAAGATGAAGCCTGAACTGTCCCTGTCCGTGCAGTACGGCGTCGAGGAAGCGCGCCTGCCCCGTTGGCGCCTGCGCCGCTGGGCCGAACGCGCGCTGGCGGGCGCCGCCGAGGACGGCCTGGTGGCGTTCTCGGCCGCCGAGCTGAGCCTGCGCCTGGTGGGCGCGGCCGAGGGCCGGCGCCTGAACCGCGACTTCCGCGGCCGCGACTACGCCACCAATGTGCTGACCTTCGAATACGGCGTGGACCCGCTGGGCGTTGCGCGCGGCGACATCGTCATGTGCGTGCCGGTGCTGGTGCGCGAGGCCCGCGAACAGCGCAAGGCGCTGCTGGACCACGCCGCCCACCTCACCATTCACGGGGTGCTGCACGCGCTGGGCTACGACCACATCAAGGCCCGCGACGCCAAGCGCATGGAAGCCCTGGAGACCGCCACGCTGGCCGCCATGCGCATCGCCGATCCCTACGTTGTGGCCTGACGCCGGGACTCGGGTCAACCCTGAGAAATTGCAGGAAAATGACATCTTGCAAGGCGCAGATGGCGGCGGTTCCCCTCATTTTGGGGGCCGCCGTTACAATTTGCAGGCCAGTATCGGTTATGCTGGCCCCTCCATAACTTGTCCTCCCGGACGATGTCTGACCCTTACCCTGCTCCCGAAGCGACTCCTGCTCGCTCAGCCAAACCCGCCACCAAATCCCTTCTAGACCGCCTGCTTTCCCTTGTGCGCCGCCAGCCCGAGGACCGCGAAGGCATCAAGGCCGTTCTGGAAGCCGCGCACGAACGCCAGCTGCTCGACGCGGAATCCTACAAGATGATCAAGGGCGCGCTCGCCGTGTCCGAAGGCACCGTGGGCGACATCATGGTCCCGCGTTCGCGCATGGACCTGCTGGACGTCACGCAGCCCATCCCCTACCTGGTGGCCTCCGTCATCGAGACCGCGCACTCGCGCTTCCCCGTCTACGAAGGCGACCGCGACAACATCATCGGCATCCTGCTGGCCAAGGATCTGCTGCGCTGCATGCTGGAACCCGGCATCGAAGTGCGCTCGCTGGTGCGGCCCGCCGTCTTCATCCCCGAATCCAAGCGCCTGAACGTGCTGCTGCACGAGTTCCGCGCCAGCCGCAACCACCAGGCCATCGTCATCGATGAGCATGGCGGCATTTCCGGCCTGGTCACGATGGAAGACGTGCTGGAACAGATCGTCGGCGACATCGAGGACGAATTCGACGAAACCGAGGAAGACTCCATCTTCCCCGAAGGCGAGAACCAGTGGCGCGTCCTGGCGGCCACCGACATCTCGCACTTCAACGAAGTGTTCGGCTGCCAATTGCCCGACGACGAGTACGACAGCGTCGGCGGCTGGATGGGCGGACAGCTGGGCCGCATCCCGCGCCGCGGCGACATCGCCGAGTTCGAAGGCCTGCGCCTGGAAGTGGCCCGCGGCGACGCGCGCCGCGCCATCTGGCTGCGCGTCAAGCGCAACGCCACGTCCCAAGCCTCCCGCCCTTCCGACGAAGCATGACCCCATCCCCGCGCAGCCGTAACCTGCGCGGCGCCGCCGGCCTGGTGCTGGCGGGCGCCGCGCACGCCCTGACTTTCTCGCCCGGCCCCTTGCCGGATTGGGCGCTGGCGGTCACCCAGGTGCTGATGCTGGCCATCGCCGCGCGCGTCACCCTGTACGCGCCCACGGCGAAGCAGGCCTGGCTGCGCGGCTGGCTGTTCGGCTTCGCCAGCTATGCGCTGGGCCTGTACTGGATCTTCATCAGCCTGCACCGTTACGGCGACCTGGCCGCGCCGCTGGCCGTGGCCGCGGTGCTGGCGCTGTCGGCCTTCCTGGCGCTGTTCCCGGCCACCGCCAGCGCGCTGGCGCGCCGCTATGCGCCGCTGGCATCGGATTCGCCGCCGGCCCGCATCCTGTCTGGCACCTTGGCCTGGGCTGCAATGTGGGCCGCGTTCGAATGGCTGCGCGCCGTGCTGCTGACGGGCTTCCCCTGGCTCAACATCGGCTATGCGCAGGTCGACAGCCCCATCGCCGGCTGGGCGCCGCTGCTCGGCGTGCATGGCATGGCCTTCCTGGCCGCCTTCGTCGCCGCAGCCCTCGCCAGCCTCTGGCAGCCCTCGCGCAAAAGCGGCACCGGCTCGCGCCACGCCCTGGCCGCCGGCATCGCGCTGGCCCTGGCCGCCGCCGGCTGGCCGCTGTCCCGCATCGACTGGTCCACGCCATCCGGCGATCCGCTGAACGTGCGCCTGGTCCAGGGCAACATCGGACAATCCCAGAAGTTCGACCCCGCGCTGCTCGACCAGAGCCTGATGCGCCATCTGGACCTGGCAGCCATGCCGCCGGCGCCGGGCGTGCCCGCGCCGCAGTTGATCATCCTGCCGGAAACCGTGCTGCCCATCTTCCAGAACCAGCTCGACCCGCGCGTCTGGGCCGTCTGGCGCGACCTGGCAGCCCAGCGCAATACAACCATCGCCATGGGCGTGCCGCTGCACGACCGCGTCGACGGCCGCGACCGCTACACCAACAGCGTCATGGGCTTTGACGGCAATACTCCGGTCGAACAGCTCGTGGCCGGCACCACCGCCATGCGCTACGACAAGCGCCACCTGGTGCCCTGGGGCGAGTACGTGCCGCCCGGCTTCCACTGGTTCGTGGACATGCTGAACATTCCGCTGGGCGACTTCGACCGCGGCGCGGTGCGCCAGACGCCCTTCGCCGTCGGCGGCCAGCACATCGCGTTCAACATCTGCTACGAAGACCTGTTCGGACCGGACCTGCTGCCCGCGCTGCAGCCCGGCCCCAACGGCGAACCGGGCGCGACGATACTGGTGAACGTCAGCAACCTGGGCTGGTTCGGCGATTCCTGGGCCTTGCGCCAGCACCTGCAGATCGGCCGCCTGCGCACCATGGAAACGGCGCGGCCCATGCTGACCTCCACCAACACCGGCATCACCGCCGCCATCGATGCCAAGGGCCGCGTGGCGGCCCAGCTCGCGCCGTTGCAGGCCGGCGTGCTGCCGGTGGCCGTGCAAGGCATGACGGGGCTGACGCCCTACGCCCGCTTTGGCGACAAGACCGCGCTGGCCCTGATTGGCCTGGCGCTGATCGCGGCGGTCGGCAGCGGCCGCAAGACGCGCCGCGCCTGAGGCCCCTCAGGCAAACAGATTGGCCGGCAGCGCGCCGCTCTCTTCGGGCGGGCGCAGCGGCCCGGTCCCGGCGCCGGTGCGCTCGATCGCGTCCGCGATGGCGTCCAGATCCTCGGCATCCAGTTCGAGCGACGCCGCGCCCAGCAAGCCATCCACCTGAGCCGCGCTGCGGGCACCCACGATCGCGCCCGTCACGCCCGGCCAGGCCAAGGTCCAGCCCGCGGCCACCGCCGCCACGGTGGTGCCATGGCGTTCGGCGATGGGCTTGAACGCATCGGCCAGCGCCAGGTTGCGCTCGATGCCGGGCGTCGTGAATTCCGCGTTGCGCGCGCGCCAGTCGTCCGCCGGCAAGGCGCGGGCGCGCTCCACGCTGAAGCTGCCGGTCAACAGGCCCGACTGCATCGGGCTGTAGACGATCACCCCGGTCCCGTTGCGCTCGCACCACGGGATCAGATCCGCGCCCGCCGCGCGCTGGATGGCCGAGAACGGCGGCTGCAACGTATCCACATGGCCCAGCGCTTCGGCCTGCTGCAATTGCGCGAGGTTGTGGTTGGACAGCCCCACCGCCCTGACCTTGCCCTCCCGCTTCAGGTCCAGCAGTTCCTGCCAGTACACCTCCAAGGGCGTGCCGTCGCCCGCCGGCCAGTGCATCTGGTAGAGATCGATACGCTGCACGCCCAGCCGGCGCAGCGAGTCCTCGATTTCGCGCCGGATGCTGGCCGGCGCGCCGGTGCGCCGCGGCATCGCCTGCGGCTGCTCCGCCGACCAGGTCAGGCCGCATTTGGTGAACACATAAGGCCGTGCGTCCGGCGTCATCTGCGCCAGCGCGCGGCGCACGATTTCCTCGGAATGTCCCAGGCCGTACACCGCCGCGGTGTCGATCCAGTTGATGCCGCGCTCGACGGCGCGGCGGATCGCGGCCACCGATTCAGCGTCATCCTGCGGCCCCCAGCCCACCGCCCAGCCATTGCCGCCGATGGCCCAGGCGCCCAGCCCGATGCGGGTGATGTCCATGCCGCTCTGGCCCAGCGGGCGCGTGGGGAACGAAGTCTTGCTGCTCATGGCGATGTCCGTGTGTGCCGGTCCGGCGCAAAAAATCTTCCGGACCTGCGAAAAAAATTTCCGCCCACGATAGCATTCTCACAAGTCTTTGATTTACTTGATTTCCGCATCAATCGCCTTTGCCGTCCCTGAGCAAGAAAAGCGCAAAATCCGGCCAAAAATGCCTTCCCGCCCCCTTTTTTTCACAACTTTTTGGCTTTTTGCCGCGAAGCGACTTGCACACCATATTTAGTTCGTGCATAATCTCGTTTCTTCGCCAACGGCACTAAACAAAACCGGCAACGAACGACGAAAAACGCACCATAAAACGTGTGTTTATCTCGTAAAACGTAGCTGGCATTGCTTAGAGAAACGGGGGTATAGCTCAGCTGGGAGAGCGCTTGCATGGCATGCAAGAGGTCAGCGGTT
>JALDYL010000310.1:0-4794 GCA_032153965.1 Achromobacter sp.
GTCATGCCCAGGAACAGCGACAGGGAGATGGTGCCGATGATCTCGGTGGCGCGGTCATCCAGCTTCAGGCCCAGCTTTTCGCCGCCGTTGCGGATCAGCACGCCGGTGGCCAGGCACCACAGGAAGTTGGGCAGGCTGACCGGCGCGTCCTCGACCAGCGCGGCCAGGTAGCCGCCCACCACCAGGCAGACCAGCGCGGCGGTCAGGGACACGATGTAGGAGCCGGCGCTGGAGGCCGGCGCGTTTTCCATGAGATCCGCAGGCTCATGGCCGTCGCCGGGCACGTGGTCCAGGCTGCCGGCCAGCTTGTGGCGCCGCATCAGCCATTCGGCCACCGGCCCGCCGACCACGCCGCCCAGCACCAGCCCAAGGGTGGCGGAGGTCATCGCCAGCGCCATCACGTCCTGGATGTTGTTGAAGTCGGCGAAGCGCGTGGCATAGGCCGCGCCCGTGCCATGCCCGCCCACCAGCGTGATGGTGCCGCCCAACAGGCCCATCAGCGGATGCATGTCCAGCAGCCAGGCCATGCCCAATCCCACGGCGTTCTGCAGCACCAGGAACGGGATCAGGGCCAGCAGGAAGGCGATCAGCCGGGGGCCGCCCTTGGCCAGCAGCTTGAGGTTGGCGGTCAGGCCGATGCTGCCGAAGAACAGCAGCAGCAAGGTCGGCTTGATGCTGGTTTCCAGCGAGACGGACACGCCGCCCCAGGTGGACAGCAGGTAGGCCAGCACGGCGAACAGCAGGCCGCCCACAATGGGGTCGGGAATGCTGTAGCGGGCAAGGACGCCGATCCGGGTGGTGAGCACGCGTCCGATGACCAGGACGAGGCAGCATGCCAGCAGTGATTGAACGGGCGTAAGCGAGATCATAGGTACCTTTGCACCCTGTCAGGGCACGGTGAACTTTCTGGCTGTTTGAACCCTGCCGCCTCACACGGACTGAGGCTTATGTTACGTCCGCCGCGATGGCGGTGTACATGGGGGCAGGGGGGGCGGCGCGCGGCGCGGGGCCGGGCGGGCGGTGGGCCGTGGCGGCTGGCGGCCGCGGCCGGGACGGCTAGAGCGGAAATGCGCGCGACATGTATTGCGCGCGCGGTCCGTAGCCGGCCAGTTTTTCGGCCAGGTCTGCGCTGTCTGCGCTGACCGGCAGATAGCCGTGGCGTTGCCAATAGCCCACGGCGGATTCCAGGGACACCAGGCTGGCGCGGCGCAAGCCGCCTGCGTGCGCGCTGGCCGCGGCCGCGCGCAGCAGCGCCTGGCCCACGCCCAGCCCTTGCGCCGACGGCGCTACCGCGCAGTCATGCAGGAACCAGTGGTCGGCGTCGGCCGGCAGCGCGGGCAGCGCGACGTCGAGCGCCGGCGGCAGTCCCGCATCCCAGGGATAGGAAATCAGGTAACCCAGCAGCCCGTCGCGGCTGGCCTGTGCGACCCAGCAGTGCAAGGGGGCGAGCGCCAGGCGGTTTTGGAAGAACCCGGCGCTTTCCAGCAGGAAACCGGGGTAGGCCAGGGTCTGGAGGCCCAGGATGGCGTCCACGTCGCTGGCCAGCATGGGCCGGACTTGATATTGCATGACAACCTGCGAAAACAATAACTCGGGCGCATTTTACCGATGCGGGCGCGGTCCCCGGCTTTACAGGCCTTCACAAATTGGGGACACAGGTTCACCGGACTTTATTGTTTTCAGGGATCGGCTCCCTAGAATTCGCCCTGGATGACCGGTACTGCAGTCGCGCCGCATTTTATGAAAATTCAACGACCGCCTACGCATACTGCACGCCATAGTCCAGCATTCCGAGTCTAGAGCCATGCATATCCAGTACCGGTCCGAATCCGCCGCCCCGCAAGTGTTGACCAAATCGTTTCCCCTGGAAGCGGTGTGGCCCGCGGCCGAGGCGCCCGTACCGTATGACACCTGCGTGACTTGCGTCATCCCTTGCCTGAACGAATGCGAGAACTTGCGGGTGTTGCTGCCCTTGCTGCGCAACCGCCTGGAAGCCTTGTGCACCAGTTGGGAGATCATCGTGGCCGATGACGGCAGCACCGATGGCACGGAAGCGCTGATGGCCGAATGGGCCCAGCACGACGGTTTTCGCTATGTGCAGCTGTCGCGCAACTTCGGCAAGGAAGCCGCGATCAGCGCCGGCCTGGAAGCCGCTACCGGCAACGCGGTGATCTGCCTGGACGCCGATCTGCAGCACCCCCCCGCGCTGATCGAGCAGATGCTGGCGCGCTGGGCGGCAGGCGCGGAAATGGTCTACGCGGTGCGCGAGACGCGCGCCGACGAATCCTGGGCCAAGCGCGCCGGCGCGCGCTGGTTCTACAAGTTGCTGAGCGGCGCGCGCGGCGTGGACGTGCCGGCGCACGCCGGCGATTTCCGCCTGATGGACCGCAGCGTGGTGGACGCGCTGATCGCGCTGCCTGAACGCACCCGCTTCATGAAAGGCCTCTACGCCTGGGTCGGCTTCAAGGGCGAGGCCCTGGCCTACACCCCCGATGAGCGCATGCATGGCGACAGCCGCTTCGGCAGCATGCGTCTCGTGCGGCTGGCGCTGGATGGCCTGACCGCCTTCACCACCTGGCCGCTGCGCCTGGTCAGCCTGGTCGGCGTGGCGTTTGCCATGCTGGCGCTGGCCTACGCGGCCTATCTGGTTGGCGAATACCTGTTCTTCGGCAACCAGGTCTCCGGTTGGACGACGATCGTGACGGCGGTGCTGTTCTTTGCCGGCGTGAACCTGATTTCGCTGGGCGTGGTGGGGGAGTACGTGTCCCGGATCTTCGATGAAGTGAAGGGGCGGCCCCTGTTCGTCGTGCGCCGCCGCCAGGGCCGGGCTTCCCGGCCGGGCAAAGGCTTGGGCTGACATGTTCGCCACGACTTTCTGGCGGCGTTCAGACTGGACCCCGCCGGCAGGACGCTTCCTGCTTGCGATAGGTGCGTGGCTTGCCTTCCTGGCCTGGATCAGGCCCCTGACCCTGCCCGATGAAGGGCGTTATGCCGGCGTGGCCTGGGACATGCTGCGCAGCGGTTCGCACGCGGTGCCCTTGCTGGACGGCATGCCGTACTTCCACAAGCCGCCGCTCTATTACTGGCTGACCGAGCTGTCCTTCTCGGTGTTCGGCGTGCACCCCTGGGCGGCGCGGGTGCCTTCCTGGCTGGCCGCGTGGGGCGCCGTGGCGGCCCTGTATTGCTTCGTGCGGCGTTACCGCGATGGCGCGAGCGCCGCGCTGACGGTGCTGGTCCTCGCCACCATGCCGTTTTTCTATGGCGGTGCGCAGTTCGCGAATCTGGACATGCTGGTTGCCGGCTTGATCACGCTGTGCGTGCTGGCCGCGGTGGACACGGTGTTGCGCGCCGAACGCGGGCAGACCTGGCGCGCGATGTCGGTGGCGGCCGCTGTGCTGGCGGCGTTGGCGGTACTGGCCAAGGGCCTGATCGGCCTGGTGTTGCCGGGCGCCATCCTGCTGATCTGGCTGCTGTGGGAGCGGCGCTGGCGCGGCCTGGCCGCGCTGTGCTGGCCGCCTGCGCTGCTGGCGTTCATCGCCGTGGCGGCGCCGTGGTTCGTGCTGATGCAGCTGCGCTATCCCGGTTTTTACGACTACTTCTTCGTCTATCAGCATTTCCAGCGGTTCGCGGCCAGCGGCTTCAACAATGCGCAGCCGTTCTGGTTCTATCTGCCGGTGATCGTCGGGCTCAGCCTGCCCTGGTCGCTGTGGGGCGGCGGCATACTGCGCCAGGCGTTCTGGGTAGGCCCCACGCGCAGCCTGCGGCGCCTGGCCTTGGCGTGGTTTGCCGTCGTACTCGTGTTTTTTTCGCTGCCGGATTCCAAGCTCGTGGGCTATGTCCTGCCGGCGCTGGCGCCGCTGGCTTTCCTGCTGGCTGAAGTGATCCAGGGGGCCCGGCGCGCCGATGCCGAAGGCGCCACGCGCCTGGTGCGCCTGAGCGCGGCCCTGGCGGCGGGCATCTGCGTCATCGCGGTGGGCATCGCGGCCAACAATGCGCGCGGCAGCGCGGAGCCGCTGGCCAAGGTGGTGCGGGAACAGGCGCGGCCGGACGATACGTTCGTCTCGCTGCACACCTATCCCTTCGATCTGGCGCTTTATGCAAGGGCTGAGCGGCCTGCGTGGGTGGTGGACGACTGGCGCAATCCGGAAGTCTCCGTGCGCGACAACTGGCGCAAGGAACTGTACGACGCCGCCCAGTTCGATCCCGAGACGGGGAACGAGGTATTGCTCAGCCCCGCGGAGTTCACCGCGCGTTTGTGCCAGGCGGCGCAAGGCGCGCGTTTCTGGGTGTGGGGCACTGCGGCCGACAACCCGGCCTATCCGCCGCTGCAGGGATTGGCGCCCGTGGTCAGCAGCGTGAAGTACGTGATGTGGCGCGTCGACGTGGACGCGGCCTTCAGGCAGCGGGTTTGTGGCGGAATGCCCAGAACCGGCTGACGATGAACGTCGCCACGGCGAGCCCGAGCAGGATCAGCGCGAGCAGGATGTCGTAGCGGATGGCAGTGTTGTGCAGCAGCCAGGCATAGGCGGCTTCGTTGATCAGAAAGCCTATGGCTGACACAAAGAAGAAACGGCGCGCTGCTACCGTCCAGGGAGTTTTGTAATGTCGGAATGTAAGCCGGTAGTGGCCGGTGAAGGACACCGCGAAGGCAACCAGCCAGCCCGCCAGGTTGGCGGCCAGGGGCGGAATGAGGAAGAGTTCGACGCAAGCCACGGCGACAGCCCAATGGGTGGCTGCGGCGGCGCATCCGACAGCAATGAAGGTGCTTACTTGTTGCAGCAGGGCGCGCATGAA
>JALDYL010000311.1:0-4785 GCA_032153965.1 Achromobacter sp.
ATCACGGTGCGCGGCCATGCCATGGCCTCGCCGCTATGCGGCTACCTGTCCAATCCGGGACTGGCGGCGCTGCGCGGCGTGGACGGTCCGGTGCTGTTCGCGCACGCCGACCTTTCGGGCTATTCCGTGTTCGAGGAAGCCTCGTGGTGGGGCGTGGCCGCAGCGGGACGGATCATGGGCCAGAAGCTGTCGCAAACCTGAGATTCGCGCGCGATTTTCCCCTGGGCCTGGCGGCGGCCTGCAATACAATTCCGCGAGCCTGCCGGCATCACGGCACCTCCTGACCGGACTCGGATAAAAACACATGGGAAAACAAGTCGTTGTCCTAGGCGCGGGTATCGTGGGCGTCTGCTGCGCCCTGGAGCTGCAGCGCCGTGGCCTGTCCGTCACGCTGGTCGACCGCCAGGAGCCGGGCCTGGAAACCTCGCTGGGCAACGCCGGCGTGATCGCGCGCAGTTCCTTGATGCCATTCAATCATCCCGGCCTGTGGGCGCAATTGCCCCGCCTGCTGAAGAACGACACCGTGCAGTTCCGCTACAAGCTGGACTACCTGGCGCGGAACCTGGGCTGGGCCGCGCGCTTCCTGTTGAGCGCCCGGCCGGCGGTGTTCAGACAGACCGTGGAGGCGCTGGACGGCCTGATCCGGCTCTCGGCGCCCGAGCATCTGCGGCTGCTGAACGAGTCGGGCGCGGCGCACCGGCTGCGCGATACCGGCTGGATATTCCTGTACCGCTCGGAACAGGGCTGGAACAGCGGCGAACTGTCGCGCAAGACCTTTGCCCAATACCAGGTGCCGACCCAGATCTTGCAGCCTGCGGAACTCGCGGAAATCGAACCCGCCCTCGCGCCGATCTTCCGCCGCGCCCTATGGATCCAGGGCTCATACTCCGTCGATGACCCGCACGAAGTGGTCGCGGCCTACGCCGCCCTGTTCCGCCGCGCGGGCGGCGCATTCCGGCGCCTGACCGCCAGCGCCATCCGCCGCGAGGGCCAGGGCTGGATCGTGCAAGGCGCGCAGGGGTCCGAATCCATGGCGGCGGATCGATTGGTGGTGGCGCTGGGCCCCTGGTCCAAGCCCCTGCTGAAGACGGCGGGCATAGACCTGCCCATGGCATTCGAGCGCGGATACCACATGCATTACAGCGGCGTGGACGGCGCCAGCCTGACGCGCCCGGTCTACGACACCGGCGGCGGCTATGTGCTGTCGCCCATGGCGCGCGGGCTGCGCCTGACCACGGGCGTGGAACTGAACGCCTGCGAGGCGCCCGCCCGGCCGCTGCAGCTGGACCTGGCGGAAGCGCGGGCCCGCGAGGCGTTTCCGCTGGACCGGCGGCTGGATTCCGCGGCTTGGCTAGGGCGGCGCCCGACGCTGCCCGACAGCCGGCCGATGATAGGCGAAGCGCCGCGTCACCCCGGCCTGTGGCTGGCGCTGGGGCATCAGCACATCGGCTTCAGCACCGCGCCCGGCACGGCCAGGATACTGGGCGAACTGATGTGCGACGGCGGCGCGGTCTCGCGCCACGAGGCGTTCCGGCCAGGCCGCTTCATCTAGGGCACAGCAGCCTCGCGAGCCGGTCGCGGTCACGCAACCGGCGCCTGGCGCTTACCCCAGCAGCAGAGCGTCGTCCGAGATCTTCTCGCCGCGCACGCGCTCGAACATGGCCAGCAGGTCCGGCACATCCATGCCGCGGCGCTCTTCGCCCGACACGTCCAGCACCACCTGGCCCTGATGCAGCATGACCGTGCGGTCGCCCACGTCCAGCGCCTGGCGCATGCTGTGGGTCACCATCATGGTCGTGAGCTGGCTTTCGGCGACGATGCGCGCCGTCAGCTGCAGCACGAAGTCCGCCGTGCGCGGATCCAGCGCCGCGGTGTGTTCGTCCAGCAGCAGGATTCGCGAAGGCTGCAAGGCCGCCATCAGCAGGCTTACCGCCTGGCGCTGGCCGCCCGACAACAGGCCGATGCGGTCGGTCAGGCGGTTTTCCAGCCCCAGGCCCAGCGTGGCCAGGCGCTCGCGGAAGCCTTCCTTCATGGAAGCCTTGACCGCGCGGCTGTAGCCGCGGCGCGCGCCGCGCATCTGCGCCAGCGCCATGTTCTCTTCGATGGTCAGGTCTTCGCAGGTGCCGGCCATGGGATCCTGGAACACGCGGGCCACGCGGCCGGCGCGCGCCCACACCGGCTGGCGCGTGACGTCAACGCCGTTGATGTCGATGCGGCCTGAGTCGACCGGCAGGTCGCCGGAGACCGCGTTCAGGAAGGTGGACTTGCCGGCGCCGTTGGAGCCGATGACGGTCACGAACTGGCCCGAGGGGATCTCCAGCGACAGGCCGCGCAAGGCGCGGGTCTCGATGGGCGTACCCGCGTTGAACGTGATCTTGAGGTCTTTTGCGGACAACATATTCAGCTCCCCTTCTTGCCGAGGAGGCGGCGCTTGAGCATGGGAATGACCAGGGCGAACGTGACCAGCACCGCGGTGACGAGGTTCAGGTCTTGCGCCTTCAGGCCGATGAAATCGCTATTCAGGGCCAACGCGATGAAGAAGCGGTAGACGATGGCGCCGATGATGACGGCCAGCGTCGCCAGCACCAGCTTGCGCGACGGCAGGATGCTTTCGCCCACGATCACGGCGGCCAGGCCGATCACGATGGTGCCGATGCCCATGGAAATGTCCGAACCGCCCTGGGTCTGGGCGAACAGCGCGCCCGCCAGCGCAACCAGCGCGTTGGACAGCGCCATGCCGCCCAGGATCATGCGGCCGGTGTTGACGCCCTGGGCGCGGGCCATGCGGCCGTTGGAGCCGGTGGCGCGCACCGCCAGGCCGGTCTGCGTGGCGAAGAACCAGTCCAGCGCCAGCTTGGCCAGGATCACGATCACGATCAGGATCAGCGGACGGGCCACGTAGTCCGACAGCCATTCAGGCTGCAGGATGGTGAATACGGTGGATTCGGTGATCAGCGGGACGTTGGGTTTGCCCATGATGCGCAGGTTGACCGAGTACAGCGCGATCATCATCAGGATGCTGGCCAGCAGGTCCATGATCTTGAGCTTGACGTTCAGCCAGCCGGTGACCAGCCCGGCCGCGGCGCCGGCGACCGTGGCAATGACGGTGGCCAGGAACGGATCCGTGCCCGAGGCGATCAGCGTGGCACAGACCGCGCCGCCCAACGGGAAGCTGCCGTCAACGGTCAGGTCCGGGAAGCGCAACAGGCGGAACGAGATATACACGCCCAGAGCCACCAGGCTGAAGATCAGGCCGATCTCCAACGCGCCTAACAACGAGAACAATGACATGGGTCAAATCCAATCAGTGAGAAACGAGCACATTAATAAGTTGCACGAAGGCAAGAAACGAGCATATTAAAGAGTTGCCACGTCGGATATCTTGCGTTTCGGGGTCAGTTTTACCCCAGCTTTCGCAAGAAACGTTTCCTCGCGGGGGATTTTCCCTGGTTTCCTGCCAAAGCCTTCCCGTGCCGGACGGCCGGGCCGCCAGCAGGAGTCTGCAGGACCATTCAGGGAGCAAAAACGCCGGGCGGGCTCGACGCCGGAAGGCGGGCCGCCGGCCATTCAAGACCAGCACATTGCGCCGGGCCGCGAGCATCTTGTGAATGCTGCCGCCCTGAAGACCATGGGGGTAAGGCAAGACACCAGAAAATAAAACAAGCCCCGCTCATGCCGGGTAGGCATGGCGGGGCGGGTACGGCTGCTTATTACTTCACAACCACCGCGGCCGACTTGATGATCGCGTCGGACAGGGTCACGCCCTGCTTGGCGGCGGCGCCCGGATTCACGTAGAGCTCAAGCTTGGAAATCGTTTCCGAGGGAATGGCGCCGGGCTTCTCGCCCTTGAGGATGCGCACCACCACCTTGCCCGTCTGCACGCCCAGGTCGCGGTAGTTGATGCCCAGGGCGGCGATGCCGCCGCGCTTGACGCTGTCGGTGTCGGACGCGATCAGCGGGATCTTGGCGTCGTTGCCGACCTTGACCAGCGACTCATAGGCCGACACGACGTTGTTGTCGGTGTTGGTGTAGATGACGTCGACCTTGCCGATCAGGCTGCGGGCCGCGGACGCCACGTCCACCGAGCGCGGCGCGGCCGCTTCGACCAGGCTCATGCCCGACTTCGGCAGGATTTCCTGCAGCTTCTTCACGACCACGACCGAGTTGGCTTCGCCCGGGTTGTAGACAATGCCCACGCGCTTGGCGTTGGGGACGATTTTCTTGATCAGCTCGACCTGCTTGTCCAGGGCCAGCAGATCCGACACGCCGGTCACGTTGGTGCCCGAGGCGTCCATGCTGGCGACCAGCTGGGCGGCGACCGGATCGGTCACGGCGGAATACACCACCGGCACGTCCTTGGTGGCCGCGACGACGGCCTGGGCCGAGGGCGTGGCGATCGCGACGATGGCGTCGGGCTTGTCGCCGACGAACTTGCGCGCGATCTGGGCGGCGGTGCCGTTGTTGCCCTGGGCGCTCTGGTACTGCCACTTCAGGTTCTTGCCCGGCTCGTAGCCGGCTTGCTTGAGGGCGTCCTGCACCCCGTCACGCACGGCGTCCAGCGCCGGATGCTCGACGATGGCGGTCACCGCCACCGACTTCTGCTGCGCCGCCACCGGCGCGGCGATAGCCATCGCCAGCGCCATGGCGCCAACCGTCAGAAAATGTTTTTTTCCGATCAGCATAGTTAAGCTCCTTGAACCCTTGTATTTGCTCATTATTACGGCGCCGCTGGCGGCTCCCCGCCGGCCGGACTAGCCATAAAGCCGTATAGTCTAACTTGCCGCC
>JALDYL010000312.1:0-4754 GCA_032153965.1 Achromobacter sp.
TGTGCATTTTTTTGGTATGTAGGAGGGTGTAACCAAGGCCGCGTATTTCAACAACCTTTTGTTAGCGCGACACTACAGTGCATTACTTCATGTAACTCGCCACGAAACTTCGCTCATCGTGCCGTGATCTGTATGTTGTCGCAGGCTTCCGGTATAAAGAGCCATGTCAAAACATCTCTATTTTTCTCGGTGCGTGGCAGTAGCGGCCGTCATCGCGGCAAGCCCCATAATCAGCGGTTGCGCAGCGGTTTCAGCGATTGGAGCGGTGGCCGGAATGACCGGCGGCATGATGGATATGGCGGGCCTGAAAAAAGACCCGAATGCGCCAATCGATGTGAAATTGGCGATACATGCCGGAGAAAATTTGAATGCGGGTAGCGGACAGCCCATGGCTGTGGTTACGAAAATATACTATTTGAAGAATGCCGAGGCATTTCAACGCGCACCGCTCACGCAATTGGTTGATACTGACGCCGAAAAGGCGGCGTTGGGTGACAGCATCATCGCTGCACGCGAAGTCACACTGACGCCGGGACAGCGCTACGAGCACCTCGAAAAAGTGCCGAAAACCGCTGCCTACATCGCTGTCGCGGGCTTGTTCTACGCGCCCGCGCCACAGCGCTGGAAATACGTATTCGAAGTGAAGACCGCCGAGGACACCGGCATCGTCATGGGCGCCCATGCCTGCGCGATGACCGTGGCCACCGGACAGATAGTGTTGCCACCGGGCGTGCCCGGCTTCGACCCGGCCCGCCTCGGCTCGGTGCAATGCCCGAACTGAACGCGCGCCGACCGTGCGGATCCGCCGTCATCGACGCCCTCTATATATAAGAAGCAAGAGCCAGCAAACGTGAGCCATTCAGCGAAGATATTGTGGGGAGAGGGGCTGTTTCTGCGGCCCCAGCATTTTCAACGCCAAGACGCGTACCACGAGGCCCGCCTCGCGGAAATGAGCCGCGCGCTGCATCCGTATGCCTGGGGCCTGCGCGCGGCGCGCTTCGATGCGGCGGCGCTTGCCAACGGCATGCTGCGCGCCACCGAGCTTTCCGCGATTTTCCCCGACGGCGAAATCTACAGCGCCCCGCATAACGACGACCTGCCGCCCGCGGTCGCGCTGGACGGCCTGGACGGCGCCAGCACGGCGGTGTTCTACCTGGCGTTGCATCCGATGAAGGACGTAGGCGGCAACTATCGCGACACGCGCCAGGAACAGGGCTTCGATGCGCGCTATGCGCATCAGGACAGCCCCGCGCCGGATCTGTACACCAGCGCCAGCACGGCCGAACTCGCCTTCCTGCGCAAGAACGTGCGCCTGCTGTCGGAACACGAGCCGCGCGACGCGCTGCTGACCATCCCCGTTGCGCGCGTGCGCCGCACCGCCAGCGCCGGCTACGAACTGGACACCAGCTTCATCGCCCCCAGCGTCACGGTGCAGGCTTGCAGCGCGTTGTTCGAGCAGTTGCGCCGCCTGCTCGACGCGCTGCAGGCCAAGGTCAACGCGCTCTACGGCTTTCACCGCGAGCCGAACAAGAACATCATCGAGTTCCGCTCGGGCGACGTGGCTTCCTTCTGGCTGCTGCATACCTGCAACGAAGCCTATTCGGCGCTGTCGCACCTGTTCCACAACCCGCAGCTGCACCCCGAACGCTTGTTCCAGGAAATGCTGCGGCTGGCGGGCGCGCTCATGACCTTCTCCAAGGTGCACACGCTGGCGGACCTGCCGGCCTACCAGCACGACGCGCCGGGCGCGGCCTTCGCGCAGCTGGACGAGATCCTGCGCGACCTGCTCGACACCGTCATCTCCACCCGCTACTTCTCCATCGTGCTGGAAGAGCTGCGCCCCTCGTTCCACGTCGGCCGGCTGGATTCCGGCAAGCTCGACGAAACCACCGCGCTCTACCTGTCGGTGTCCGCTGCAACGCCGGCCAGCGAACTGGCCGAGACCGTGCCGCTGCGCTTCAAGGTGGGCGCGCCCGACGACGTGGAAAAGCTGGTGCTATCGGCCATGCCCGGCGTGCAGTTGGTCTACACGCCGCAGGTTCCGCCCGCCGTGCCCGTCAAGCCCGGCGCGTGCTACTTCACCCTGCAGACGCGCGGCTCGCTGTACGACCGCATGCTGCAGGCGCGCAGCATCGCCATCTATGCCCCCTCCGGCATACCCGACCTGAAACTGGACCTCATCGCCGTCACCCGCTAGAGCCTGCCCATGACCGCCGACGCGCCTACCCTGATGCCCGGAGCCTCGCTCCCTCCCCGAGCCGCCGATTTTTATGGCTCGCGCCCCGCGAAGTCCTTGCTGGACCTGCTGTACGACGGCTTCCTGATGCTGTTCCTGCTGAAAAGCGGCCAGGAGCCTGTCGACGCCGCCTCGTTCTCGGCGCGCGTGCAGCAGTTCCTGGCGGACTTCGAACGCAGCGCCAAGAAGATGGATATCCCCGCCGAGGACGTCTACGCCACCAAGTACGCGTTTTGCGCCGCGGTGGACGAGACCGTGCTGAACTCCGGCTTTTCCATCCGCGACGCCTGGATGTTGCAGCCGCTGCAACTGACGCTGTTCGGCGAACAGCTGGCCGGCGAGAACTTCTACACGCGCCTGGAGGACCTGCGCGCGCAAGGCGCGCCGCGCCTGCAATCGCTGGAAGTGTTCTACATGTGCCTGTTGCTGGGCTTCCAGGGCAAGTACATGATCGAGGGCCAGGAGAAGCTGGGCTATCTCACGGCGCGGCTGGGCGACGAGATCACGCTGTTGCGCGGCAAGCGCGCGGGCTTCGCGCCGCACTGGCCCCTGCCCGACAAGATCGCCCACACGCTCAAGCGCGATGTGCCGCTGTGGAGCATCGGCGCGCTGTTCGCGCTGCTGGGGCTGCTGGCCTATCTGGGCATGAGCCACTTCCTGAACCGCGACATGCAGACCGCCATGGCTCCGTACCATGACATCGTCAAGATCGGGCCGCGCGCCGCGCACCTGACCATCTCGCTACCCTGACAGCCGCAGGCCGACCGCTCCACACCATGATCGACCGTTCCCAAACGCCCGCCGGATTCAGCAGCCTGGATGTTGCCGCCCTCTCCCAGAACGCCCGCATGCTCCAAGTGCGCACGCCCCTGGGTGCGGCGCTCGCGGTAGAGCGCATGAGCCTGCGCGAAGGCGTCTCCGAACTGTTTGCCATGACGCTGGACTGCCTGGCGTCCACGGCCGAACTGGATATGCAGGCCCTGCTGGGCCGCGAGATCAGCGTCAGCGTGCTGCTGGCCGACGGCGGCAGGCGCCAGTGGCATGCGGTGGTGGAAGGCGTGGACGCGCTGGGCGCGGACGGCGGCCTAGCGCGCTACCGGCTGCACGCCGCGCCCTGGCTGGCGGCCCTGGGCCTGCGCCGCGACAGCTTTCTGTTCCAGGACAAATCGGTCACTGACATCCTGAGCGAAATCTTCGCCGACTATCCGCAGGCGGCCTACTCGTTCGACATCGCCGAACCGCCCGCGCCGCGCCCGCTGCGCACACAGTACCGCGAGACCGACCTGGCCTTCGTGCTGCGCCTGATGGCCGAAGCCGGCTTGAGCTTCCGCTTCGACCACCAGCAGGGCGAACAGCAGGACGAAGCCTCGGGCGGCGCGCGCCACCGGCTGATCGTGTTCGACACGCGCGCTGCGCGGCCCGCCTGCCCCGACGCCACGCTGCGCTTTCACCGCAGCGACGCCACGGAAACCGAAGACAGCATCACGCGCTTCGGCGCGTCCCGCGCGGTACGGCCCAACGCCGTGACGCGCCTGGCTTGGGACGATCGCAAGCTGCTCGCACACGCGGCGCATGCGCAGTCCGACGTCCAGGCCGGCGCGGTGCCTCGCCTTGAAGACTACGACTACGACGGCCACGGCCGCCATGCCGACGGCGACAGCGCGGAGCTTGCCGCCGCGCGCAGCCTGCAGGCGCATGAAGCCCGCATGGTGCGCTTTGACGGCGGCGGCACCGTCCGCCAGATGATGCCCGGGCATGACTTCACGCTGACCCAGCACAGCCGCTACGCCGCGAGCTCGGGCCAGGCCGTCGATGAAATGGGCGGCAACCGCTACACGCTGCTGCACGTCGAACACGAAGCCGCCAACAACCTGGGCAGCCAGGCCGCCCAGGCGCTGGGCGAGTCCGATCTGGAACACGGTTCTTACCGCAACGCCTTCGGCGCCCTGCCCGCGGCCGCGCCGCTTGCGCCGGAATGGCGCGCCAAGCCCACGGCGCCCGAAGGCCTGGCGGCCGTGGTGGTGGCCGCGCAGGACGCGCCCATCTCCTCGGGCCGCGACCTGCGCATCAAGGTGCAATTCCCCTGGCAGCGCGGCGCGCGCCCGCTGCCTGGCGGCCTGGCGCACCGCAGCCATGGCGACGACACCGGCAATGCGCCGGGCGACGACAGCTCCGGCACCTGGCTGCGCGTCGCGGGCGCGCAGGCCGGTCCCAACTGGGGCGCGCACCATCTGCCGCGCAAAGGCACCGAGGTTCTCGTCGAATTCCTGGACGGCGACATCGACCAGCCCGTGGCTTCGGCGCAGCTGTACAACGACACCGACCTGCCGCCCTGGTCCGCCGGCGATGACGCCGCGGCCAACCATCCCGGCGCGCTCAGCGGTTGGCACAGCAAAGCCCTGGACGACGCAGGCCACAGCCAGTGGCTGTTCGACGATACGCCGCGGCAGATGCGCACCCGCCTGTCCAGCTCCATCGGCGCCACGCAACTGGGCCTGGGCTATCTGGTCGAGCAGGC
>JALDYL010000313.1:0-4725 GCA_032153965.1 Achromobacter sp.
GCCGGCTTGAGCAGGTTGGCCGCATCGTTCTGCCCGGCCTGCCCGCCCGCGCCTATCATGGTGTGGGCTTCATCGATGAACAGGATGATGGGCGTGGGGCTCTGCTTGACCTCGTCGATCACGTTCTTCAGGCGATTCTCGAACTCGCCCTTGACGCTGGCGCCCGCCTGCAGCAGGCCCATGTCCAACGTGCGCAGCGCCACGCCCGCCAGCGCCGGCGGCACGTCGCCCGCCACGATGCGCAGGGCCAGCCCCTCGACCACCGCGGTCTTGCCCACGCCGGCCTCGCCGGTCAGGATGGGATTGTTCTGGCGACGGCGCGTCAGGATGTCGATCATCTGGCGGATCTCGGCATCGCGGCCGATAACCGGATCGATCTTGCCCTCGCGCGCGCGTTCGGTCAGGTTGGCGGTGTACTGGTCCAGCGCCGGCGTCTTGGACAGGCCCGCAGCGGGGGCCGCGCCATCCTGCGCGGCGTCGCCGGCCGGGCTGTCGCCCAGCGCCACCGACTGGCCCGCCTCTTCGGAACCGGCCGTCAACGCGGTGAAATCATGCTTCAGCTCGTCCAGCCGGAACGATTCGAACAAGCGCGAGCCGCGGCGCGCCAGCTGGGCCAGGTCGGGCTCGGTCAGCAAGGCCAGCAGCAGATGGCCGGAACGGATTCGGGTGGTCTGCGTGTCCAGCGAGGCGATCAGCCAGGCATGTTCGAACAGCCGCGGCAGATGCGGCGAAAACACCGGCGTGCGCGTGTTGCCATTCTTGAAACCGCGTATCTCGGCATTCAGGTCCGCTTCCAGCACCGAAGCCTCGATGCCGCTGCGCCGCGCCACCAGGCTGAAATCGCTCGCGGGTTTTTCCAGCAAGGCCAGGAACAGATGCTCCAGGTCCACCTCATAGTGCCCCTGGGCCATGCACAGGCTGGCGGCGCGCTCGGCCGCCTGGCGGCAGGTCTGGTTGAGCTTTCCAATCAGGGTCTTCAAGGGTGTGGCCATGTTCTAGGTCGTCTAGTCTCAATGAATGGTGTGCAATTCGTAGCTGGCGTCATCGCGGTCCGACGCCACCGGCTCGGTGCAGAGAAAGGAGTTCCAGCCCAGCCGCGCGCCGCCGCCTTCGCCCAGCACGCTGCCGCCGACGTCTTTCTTGTCCATCACCAGCCGCACTTCGTACTCGAAGCTCATGCCGCCGAACATGGTCAGCAGCTTCTCCAGCGCCTGGGCGCGCGCGCCGCCGGGCAGGAAATCGGTGAACGCGTCCTTGGACAGCGGACCGATCCACAAGCGGATGCGCAGGTCGCGCTGCCAGATGCGGTCGCCGGCCATCGCCGACACGCCCAGCACCGCGCCGGGCATGCCCAGCTGGGTGCGGTTCTGCGGCGGCACGTGGTACCAGCGGCCGACGAACTGTTCCACCCGCAGCGCCACCTGGAAGTAGTCGGCCAGCACGCGCTGCAGGTAGGCCGCCGATACCGGCCGCTGGCGCGCCGCCGCGGCGTAGTGCGCCAACGACTCGTCGAACACCCGGCCCTGCCCTGATTGCAGGCGGTCGCGCAGCGCCGGATGGCCGATGCCGCCCAGCGCCAGCAGCAATGGCAGATAGTGATGGTCCTGTTCGGTCTCGTGCCGCACGGGCATGCGGTACTTCTTCCAGGCCGCATAGAACAGCGCCGCCGCCCGGTTGGAGAAAATATCGAAGAAGGCACGCGCGCCACGATCGCGCCGCGAGCTCTCGCGCGTGCTCAGGATCTCGGTGTAGTGCAGCGGCATGGCGCCCTGCGCGCCCAACAGGCCGAAGAAGGCCGGCTCGATCTCCACCCGCCCCAGGTTGCCCGCGGCCAACGCCGCCAGCCGCGCTTCGGCGTCTTCCAGCGCCTGGCCCTGCTTGTCATAAGCCGTCAGCGCGGCGATCTCGCTGGCCGGAAATCCCAGCGACGACGAATTCTGAAAGCGCAGGTGCGTGGACACCGCGTTGCGCGCGCGGTTGCCTTCCTGCCGCGCGAACCACGACTCCAGCACCCGCACGGCCTGGAAAAACTTGAAGCGCTGCGGCTCGGCCAGCAGCGATTCGATTACGCTAGGATCGCGTCGCCGTTGCATGGGGGGCACCGTAGGATTTCTTCCGCGCCGCGGCGCGACAGCACGACCAACTGCACGAAGCTGTTGGCATGCACGTAAAGGCCGAAGAAGCGGTTGATCACCGCCACGAAGGCTTGCAGGCTGGTGCCGACGAAGTTGTCTTCGTTGATCGTCAGCCGGATCTCGATGCCGCGCACGAAGGTCGCGAACGGCTCGCCGGGCATCCAATGCGTGGCGGACTTGTAGTCCAGCCCGATCAGTCCTTCTATCTGGCGCGCCGCCACCGCGGAATGCGACAGGTCATACAGCCGCAGCGTCTCTTTCAGCGCGGGCAGGCCGCTGTGCACCAGCGACAGATGGTTCAGCGCCAGATGCGAAATAAGGCGCCAGTGCGCCGCCCGCCCCTGCTGGAAGCGATGCGTGTGGGTCGGCCGGCGCAGCATGCGGATCTCGCGCGCGATCGAGCCGCCTTCAAGGAACAGGTCGCCGCCCGGTTGGCCTACCGCCAGATGCGCGGGCAGGTCGCGGTTGGTGCAGGTCAGCTCCAGGCTCAGGGTCTCGGTCTGCGGCAGCGAGGGATCGAAATCGATGTCGACGATGGACATCTCCATTTCGTAGCCCGGACTGCGTTCTGCCACCATGGAATTGCGCCGCGCCGTCCAGTAGTGCCCGGCGCCCTCGGGCGTTTCGCCATGATGCAGCGAATAGAAGGGCCGGAACTCCACCACGGAATCGCCCTGCGCGTTCTGCCGCACCTGGCGCACGCGGTCGATCGAATAGATCTCGTAGCCATAGGCGCGGCGCGCGTCCGCCACCACCGGATAGGACGCCTGCGCATGGGTGACGCGAATGGGATCGGCGCGCTGCGCGAACAGGTTGACGACGGGCGTGCAGCCCAGACGGAAATTGTCCGCGGATGCAGACTCCAGCAGACGCGCCGTGTTCGAATCCGCGCGCACGCCCTTCAACGCCAGATGCAGGGTGATTTCACGCACCGGACCCGCCGCGCGCCGCAGCGCCGCCAGATCGATGTCCACGAAGTTGAATTTCTCGGAGAACGCGAAGTACTCCGCCAATAGCCGGTAGGCCGGGTGCGAGCTGGCCGGGAAGTCGATCAGCGCCTCGTCTTCCGACAGCCCGACCTGCGCCAACGGCACGTCCTGCATGCGGTTCCAACGGCCCGGCTGCGTTTCAAGATAGGCCGCGGCGGTGCGCAGGAACAGGCAGTCCCGCAGCGCGGCCACGAACGAGGGCTCGCCGTGCAGGTAGACGCGCAGGCGGTCCACCGCCAGGCTGGAAAAATTCTGGGTTTCGGCCAGGCAGGCCAGCGTCAGCGACAGCCGGCCCGTGACGCCGGCTGGCAGGCTGGCCGTCGACGGCGCGTTGGCCGTAGCGGCGAACACCGCCTGGCGGATGCTTACCGGCGCCATAGTCACGTCATAGGCGGTGCGGAAACGGCAGGCCACGCCGCGCACGGGATGCGATTTCAGTTCCGTGCCGCGCGCCATGCGCACCGGCGCTGTCAGCTGCGAGGCCATGCCGCCCATGTCGAACTGCGCCACCGAACACGACGGGAACGGGCGCAGATAGTGCGGATACATCACCTCGAACAGCGCTTCCGTGAACTCCGGATAGTCGTCGTCCAGTTTCTTGTTGATGCGCGCGCCCAGCAGGGCGAACGATTCGATCATCCGCTCGACGTGCGGATCCTCGCAGGTTTCGCCGGACAGCCCGAGCCGCGCGGCGATCTTCGGATAGCGCTGCGCAAAATCGCGCGACGAACCTCGCAGAAAGCCCAGTTCGCGTTCATAGTAAGGCAGCAGTTCTTCCATCTTTCCCTTCTTCGCCGGCGGCGTGCCGCCGGCGCCCGCGTGCATGGTTTGTTATCAGGCGGCTACCGCGGCCTTGGCCCGGCCCTTGATCACCGAGTACTGCAAGGTGGACGGCTGCAGCGTCGCGTCGAACGTGACCGGTTCATGCGCAGGCCCCACGTCCAGCATCGCGGTAATCGCGAAATACAGCACCGAGGTCGCGCGACTGTCCACCTGCAGCAGCACCCGCACGTGCGTCAGGCGCGGCTCGTGGCGGGCGATCGCCTGCTCCAGCGACCGGCAGATGAACTCGCGGTCGTAGTGGCTGGCCAGGCTCAGTCCGGAAAAATCCGACAGGCCATAGGTCAGGATGGACCGCTGGCAATTCGGATAGCGCTTGAGCGAGTCTTCGGTGAAGACCATGCGCGTATTGAGCAGGGCCTCGATGTCGCGCGCGACCGTTTCTTTGATTTCTTCCACCGACAGGCGTCGCAACGCATGCGGTGTCTGCCCTTCGCCGTCGAACAACTTGTCGAACAGGCTGGGTTCGAATCCCTTCATCGCGGCCTCATTGAGCAAAGGCGCCGGACCGGCCGGGGCCTTTGCCGTTCATGCGGTCAGGTTCAGACCGAGTACGTCTTGTCGTTCTTGGTGAGGCTCCATGCGCCCTGGGCATTGCCGCCCTGGTTGCCGCCCACCTTCTGCTGCGTGTACTTCCACTGCACGGCGGCGTACTTCAACGAGAACGACTCGTGCGGCAGGCCTTCGCTGACGACTTCCGGCGCCACGCGCGAGATGATCACGTACTTGAGCTTGATTTCCAGGTACTTGACGCGGTTGCC
>JALDYL010000314.1:0-4711 GCA_032153965.1 Achromobacter sp.
CGATTGCTTGGGAATCCGTACTTGTATACAAGAAAGGATTCCAGCATGAACGCCGTAGCAACGCAGAAGGGCACGCTCGCCTGGACGATCGCGCAGTGGCAGGCCGCCTACCGCAATGAGGGCGCCATGCCCGAGACCTTGTTGGCCGCCTGGGCCGAACGCGGCAGCGCGCCAGACAATGCCTGGATCAAGCGCGTGGACGGCGCCATGCTGGCCCGGCAGCTCGATGCGCTGCAGGGTCTGCTGGAAGCGGCCGGCGGCGACCTGACGCGGCTGCCGCTGTATGGCGTGCCGTTCGCCATCAAGGACAACATCGACGCCGCGGGCTGGCCCACCACGGCGGCCTGCCCGGAATTCGCCTATACGCCCGAGGAAGATGCGACCGTGGTCAGGCGCCTGCGCGCCGCCGGCGCCATCCTGGTGGGCAAGACCAACCTGGACCAGTTCGCCACCGGACTGGTGGGCACGCGTTCGCCGCTGGGCGCGGTGCCCAATGCCTTCAATCCGGACTACGTCAGCGGCGGTTCGAGTTCGGGTTCCGCGTCCGTGGTGGCGCGCGGCCTGGCCGCGTTCTCGTTGGGCACCGACACCGCGGGCTCGGGCCGCGTGCCGGCGGGCTTCAACAACATCGTCGGCCTCAAACCCACCAAGGGCAGGCTCAGCACGGCCGGCGTGGTGCCGGCATGCCGCACGCAGGACTGCGTGTCGGTGTTCGCGCTGACGGTGGACGATGCCGAACTGGTGGCCGACATCGCGGCGGGCTGGGATGAGCGCGACCCCTACTCGCGCGCCCAACCCGTCGGCAGCGGGCATCCCTGGCCGGCACAGCCCAGGCTGGCGATTCCCGCGCAACTGGAGTTCTTCGGCGATGCGCAGGCCGCGGCGGCGTTCGACCGGGCCGTGCGCGACCTGAAGGAGTCCGGCGCAACGGTCGAAGCCATCGACTTCACGCCGTTCAACGAGCTGGCCGCCTTGCTGTATCAAGGCCCCTGGGTGGCCGAACGCTTTGCCGCCGTGGAAGCGCTGTGGAAGCAGAACCCAGAGGCCATCCATCCGGTGGTGCGCGGCATCGTCGAGCAGGCCGCCAACTACAGCGCGCTCGATGCTTTCAAGGCCGAGTACAGGCGCGCGGAACTGGCGCGGCGCATCCATCAGGCGCTGGCGGACTTTGACGCGCTGGTCGTCCCGACCGCGCCCTCGATCTACACCATTGCCCAGCTCGAAGCCGATCCGGTGACGCTGAATTCGCGGCTGGGGGTCTACACCAACTTCGCGAACCTGGCCGACCTGTCGGCGCTGGCGTTGCCTGCAGGCATGCGCGGCGACGGCCTGCCCGCAGGCATCACGCTGATCGGCATGGCATGGCAGGACCACGCGCTGGCGTGGTTCGGACGCCAGTGGCAGGCGCGTCTGGGGTTGCCGCTGGGCGCCACCGGCGCGCCGCTGCCCGTCGCCGGCCAAGTCGGCGCACCCGCGCGCGACACCGTGCGCGTGGCCGTGGTGGGCGCGCACCTGCGTGGCATGCCGCTGAACCATCAACTGACCTCGCGCCGCGCCGTGTTCGTCGAAGCGGCGCGCACGGCCGGCGATTACCGCCTGTACGCCCTGGCCAATACCACGCCGCCCAAGCCCGGCCTGGTGAAGTCCGCGAGCGGCGCGCCCATCGAGGTCGAACTCTGGGACGTGCCGCTGGCCGCCTTCGGCGCCTTCGTGGCCGAGATTCCCGCGCCGCTGGGCATCGGCACGCTGGAGCTGGCGGACGGCCGCCAGGTCAAGGGCTTCATCTGCGAGCCGCGCGGCCTGGAGGGCGCGCGCGACATCACGGAGTTCGGCGGCTGGCGCGCCTACCTGGCCAGCCTGGCCTGATCTCCGTTTTCGATAACCCCCGCAAGACACCAGGGAGTCGCACCGTGTTCGATACCGTTCTGATTGCCAACCGCGGCGAGATCGCCGTCCGCGCCATCCGTACCCTCAAGCGGCTGGGCATCCGCAGCGTGGCCGTTTACTCCGACCCGGACCGCAATGCCGTGCACGTGCGCGCGGCCGACGTGGCCGTGGCCCTGGGCGGCGAAAAAGCCGCCGATAGCTATCTGCGCATGGACCTGCTGCTGGCCGCTGCCCGCGAGCATGGCGCGCAGGCCATCTACCCCGGCTACGGCTTCCTGTCCGAAAGCGCCGAGTTCGCGCAAGCCTGCGAAGACGCGGGCATTGCGTTCGTCGGCCCCACGCCCTTGCAGATCCGCGAGTTCGGCTTGAAGCACCGTTCCCGTGAGCTGGCGGCCGAGGCCGGCGTGCCGATGACGCCGGGCACGGGCCTGCTGGACAGCCTGGGCGCCGCGCTGTCGCAGGCCGAGCGCATCGGCTATCCGGTGATGCTCAAGAGCACGGCGGGCGGCGGCGGCATCGGCCTTTCGCGCTGCGACAACGAGGCCGAGCTGACCGCCGCCTTCGATAGCGTGCAGCGCATGGGCGAGCACTTTTTCAGCGACGGCGGCGCCTTCATCGAGCGCTACGTCGACAACGCCCGCCACGTCGAGGTGCAGATCTTCGGCGACGGCGCCGGCCGCGTGCTGGCCCTGGGCGAGCGCGATTGCTCGGTGCAGCGCCGCAACCAGAAGGTCATCGAAGAGACGCCCGCGCCGCTGCTGCCTGCCGCCACGCGCCAGGCGCTGCACGCCGCCGCCGTGCGGCTGGGCGAGTCGGTCAACTACCGTTCCGCAGGCACGGTGGAGTTCATCTACGACCCGGCGCGCGACAGCTTCTATTTCCTGGAGGTCAATACGCGTTTGCAGGTCGAGCATCCCGTGACGGAAGCCGTCACCGGCCTGGACCTGGTGGAGTGCATGTTGCGCGTGGCCGCGGGCGAAGCGCTGGACTACGCTGCGATGTCGCGTGCGCCGCAAGGCGCGTCGATCGAGGTGCGCCTGTATGCCGAGGACCCGCTGCGCCAATTCCAGCCGTCGCCGGGCGTGTTGACCGAGGTGTTCTTTCCGGAAGGCCTGCGGGTGGACGGCTGGGTCGCGACCGGCACCGAGGTGCCGGCGTTCTACGACCCCATGCTGGCCAAGCTGATCGTGCATGCCGACACGCGCGAGGCCGCGCTGGACAAGCTGGCGCACGCGCTGGCCCGCACGCGCCTGCATGGCATCGCCACCAACCTGGACTATCTGCGACAGATCGTGGCTGACGCGCGCTTTCGCGCCGGCGAGTTGTCCACGCGCTTCCTGGAGACCTTCACGTATCGGCCCGCCGCGATCGAGGTGTTGGCCGCTGGCACCTACACCAGCGTCCAGGACTATCCGGGGCGGGTAGGCTACTGGGACATCGGCGTGCCGCCCTCGGGGCCGATGGACGACTATGCCTTCCGCATGGCCAACCGCATCGTCGGCAATGCGTCCGACGCAGCCGGCATCGAGGCCACCCTGGTCGGCCCGACCTTGCGCTTTCACGGCGATGCCATCGTGGCGCTGACGGGCGCGGCCTGCGCCGCCACCCTGGACGGCGAACCGGTGCCCATGTGGACGCCGGTGGCGGTGCGTTCCGGCCAGGTGCTGGCGACCGGCCGCGCGCTGTCGGGCTGCCGCAGCTATCTGGCGGTACGCGGCGGCCTGGACGTGCCGGTCTATCTGGGCAGCCGTTCAACCTTCGCATTGGGCCAGTTTGGCGGCCATGCCGGCCGCACCTTGCGCGTGGGCGACATGCTGCCGCGGATCCGCCTTGAGCTGGACAGCGATGCCGCCGAGCCCGTGTCTGAACCCCAGGCCGCGCCCGCCGGCTTGATTCCGGCCTATGGCAACGCCTGGGAAATCGGCGTGCTCTACGGTCCGCATGGCGCGCCGGATTTCTTCCGGCCCGAAGCCATCGAGGCATTCTTCGCCGCGGACTGGGAAGTGCACTACAACTCCAACCGGCTGGGGGTGCGCCTGATCGGCCCCAAACCCGCCTGGGCGCGCGAGGACGGCGGCGAAGCCGGCCTGCATCCATCCAACATCCACGATTGCGAATACGCCATCGGCAGCATCAACTTCACCGGCGACAGCCCCGTCATCCTGACGCGCGACGGTCCCAGCCTGGGCGGTTTCGTCTGCCCCGTCACCATCGCCCGCGCCGAACTGTGGAAGGTCGGGCAGGTCAAGCCCGGCGACCGCATCCGCTTCGTGCGCATCGATTATCAGCAGGCGGTGGCGCTGGAGGCGGCGCAGGACCGCTGCGTGGCCGAACTGGCGGCGCCCGCGCAGCCCGCGCAAGCCGCGGCGCCGGCCGCCGTGGCGGAACCCATCGTGGCGGCGCTGCCGGCGCAGGGCGCGCGGCCCGCCGTCTCTTACCGCCAGGCGGGCGACGGCTACCTGTTGCTTGAATATGGCGACAACGTGCTGGACCTGGCGCTGCGCATGCGCATCCATTTGCTGATGGAGGCGCTCAACGCCGATCCCATCGCCGGCGTGCTGGAGCTGTCGCCCGGCGTGCGTTCGCTGCAGATCCGCTACGACAGCCGGGTCATCCTGCAAGGCGCGCTGATCGAACGCCTGCTGCGGATCGAGAGCGGCCTGGCCGACGTGGCCACGCTCAAGATGCCTACCCGCGTGGTCTACCTGCCCATGGCGTTCGAGGATTCGGCCACACTGGGCGCGGTGCAGCGCTACCAGGAAACCGTGCGCGCCAGCGCGCCCTGGCTGCCGAACAATGTGGACTTCATCCAGCGCATCAACGG
>JALDYL010000072.1:0-23204 GCA_032153965.1 Achromobacter sp.
AGGTCTTCACCACGCTGATGGGCGACGACGTCGAACCGCGCCGCAACTTCATCGAAACGCACGCGTTGTCGGCGGGGAACATCGACGCCTGATCGCGCGGGATCTCGATAGAGATCCTGGATGCCATGAGAAAGGGGCTGCCTTGCGCAGCCCCTTTTCTATGCGCGAGTCCGCCGTGAGCCGGATAACGCAAACCCCCTACACCTGCACATCATTGGCCCAAGGCTCGGCCGTCAAGCGCTCCGCCAGATACTCGATGAATGCCTGCACCCTGGCCGGCCGCCGCCGACCCGGCGGCGTGACGATGTGCAGGGCGATGGGATCCACCTGCCAGTCGTCCATCACGGTTTCCAGGGCGCCCGATTGCAGATCCTTCCACGCCAGGAACTCCGGCTGCAGCGCCAGTCCCATGCCCGCCTGCAGCGCTGGCGTCAGGGATTCGGCATTGTTCACGTTCAACAGCACCGGCACGGACTGCGAAAACTCGCCGTGCTTTTCATGCCGGAAACGCCAGCTCGAGCCGTTGCGCGCATACATGTATTGCAGCGCGGCGTGCTGCGCCAGGTCCTTCGGATGCTTGGGGCGTCCGGCGCGCTTGAAGTAGCTGGGCGCGCCCACCAGCAGGATGCGCACGGAACACAGGCGCCGCGCCAATAGCGTGGAGTCCACCAGGTTGGAGATCCGCAGCGCCAGGTCGAAGCGTTCCGAGACCAGGTCGGCCTGCTTGTCGTTGAATTCGATTTCCAGCGCCACGTCGGGATTAGCCTGCATGAATGGCGGCAGCATGGGCGCCAGATGCGTGATGCCGAAAGACATGGGCGCGGACAGCCTGATCTTGCCGCACAGGCTGGTTGATTTCTCCCGTACTTCGCTTTCGACCGCCTCGCCTTCCTCGAGGATGCGGGCCGCGCGTTCCAGCGCCGCGTAACCCGATTCGGTCAGCGTCATGCTGCGGGAAGTGCGATGAAACAGGGTTGTTTTCATCTTGCCTTCCAGACGGCTGATGGTCTTGGAAACCGTGGCTTGGGACAGCGAAAACTCGGCCGCGGCCCGGGCGAACGATCCGGTCTCGGCGACCTTGGCGAATATCGCCCAACCTTCCAGGTCTGGCAGCTTGCTCATCTTGTGCTCTCGGGAAATGCTCGCGCCGATGATAGCCGCTGCCTATGGCATGGACAAGAACGGTGGTGAACGCAGCACAGCAAGCAGCAGGTCCGCCAGCATCATGCAAAAAATGGAAAGGATGGAATTCCCTGCTGCGGGTTCTCAGGAGCGCGGCCGCTCCCTACTATGCATACACCGACAGACGAGATGCACGGACCGCCAACCGCGGCTTTTCCGGCGCCGTCGTCGCGGTGCAAGCCAGGATGGTTTGCCAGCCGTACCGAATGCTTTCCTGCAGCTCCACTTGATAGTTTTTCTTAAAGAGAGTCCCGCCATGTCCGCCAACAAGTACCTCGAAGTCCTGACCCCGCAGAACAGCCAGATCATCTTCATCGACCAGCAGCCGCAGATGGCGTTCGGCGTGCAATCCATTGACCGTCAGACCCTGAAGAACAACGTGGTGGGCCTGGCCAAGGCGGCGCGCGCCTTCAACATTCCGACCACCATCACCACCGTCGAAACCGACAGCTTCTCCGGCAACACCTACCCCGAACTGCTGGCCGTGTTCCCGGAGAACAAGATCCTGGAGCGCACCTCCATGAACTCCTGGGACGACCAGAACGTGCGCGATGCGCTGGCCGCCAATGGCCGCAAGAAAGTGATCGTCGCCGGCCTGTGGACCGAGGTCTGCAACACCACCTTCGCGCTGTGCGCCATGCTGGAAGGCGAGTACGAGATCTACATGGTGGCCGACGCTTCGGGCGGCACCTCGGTGGACGCGCACAAGTACGCCATGGACCGTATGGTGCAGGCTGGCGCCGTGCCGATGACCTGGTTGCAGGTGATGCTGGAATGGCAGCGCGACTGGGCCCGCAAGGAAACCTATGACGCCGTCACCGGCATCGTCAAGGAACACTCCGGCGCCTACGGCATGGGCATCGACTACGCGGTCACCCACGTGCACAAGCTCGCGGAGCGCGTGCAGCACGGCGAACGCATCGGCCCCAACCCCGCCAAGTAAACCGCAAGCCGGATCGTCCAGACAGCGTCTGGCCGATCCGGCGCTTTGTTTTTTGAACACGGCGGGCGGCGGGACTTGCGGGTCCGGAAGCCGCCTGGCGCGATCCAGGAGAGTCCCATGCCAGACCAGAAGAATCCTGCCGCGCGCGGCACCTTCGCACCCTTGCGCCAGTCCGTGTTCGCCGTGCTGTGGGCTGCGACCGTGCTGGGCAACGTGGGCAGCTTCATGCGGGACGTGGCCAGTTCCTGGCTGGTGACCGATCTGTCGGCCAGCCCGACCGCCGTGGCCTTGATCCAGACGGCCGCGACCCTGCCCATCTTCCTGCTGGCGATTCCCGCCGGCGTGCTTTCCGACATCCTGGACCGGCGCCGCTTCCTGATCTTCGTGCAGGTGCTGCTTGCCTGTGTCAGCGGCACGCTGCTGCTGCTGTCGCATTTCGGCGCGCTGACGGTCGACTATCTGATCGCCCTGACCTTTGTCGGCGGCATCGGCGCGGCCTTGATGGGGCCGACCTGGCAATCCATCGTCCCTGAACTCGTGCCGCGCGAAGAACTCAAGGGCGCGGTCGCGCTCAACTCGCTGGGCATCAACATCGCGTGCGCCATCGGTCCGGCAGCGGGCGGGCTGATCCTGGCCAGCTTCGGCGCGGCGGTCACCTATGGGTTGGACGTGCTGAGCTACGTGTTCGTCATCGCCGCGCTGCTGTGGTGGAAGCGTCCCGCGGCGGTCGATAGCGCGCTGTCGGAGAACTTCTTCAGCGCGTTCCGCGCCGGCCTGCGCTACACGCGGGCCAGCAAGGAGCTGCACCGCGTGCTGCTGCGCGCAGCGGCCTTCTTCCTGTTCGCCAGCGCCGTGTGGGCCCTGCTGCCTCTGGTGGCGCGGCAGATGCTGGGAGGCTCCTCGGGCTTTTACGGCGTGCTGCTGGGCGCCGTGGGCGCGGGCGCCATCATCGGCGCCTTGCTGCTGCCCCGGCTCGGCGCTCGCCTGGATGCCGACGGGCTGGTGCTGCTGGCATCCGTGGCCAGCGCTGCGGTCATGGCCGTGCTGGTGTTCGCGCCGCCCCAATGGCTGGCCGTGCTGATGCTGGTGGTGCTGGGCATGGGCTGGATCACCGCGCTCACCACGTTCAACGGCGTGGCCCAGGCCGTGCTGCCCAACTGGGTGCGCGGCCGCGGGCTGGCGGTGTACCTGATGGTGTTCAACGGCGCGATGGCGGCCGGCAGCCTGGGCTGGGGCCTGGTCGCGCGCGAGATCGGCGTGCCCTACGCGCTGGCGGTCAGCGCCGCCGGCCTGGTCGCGGTGGCGCTGCTGTTTCATCGCGCCCGGTTGCCGGTCGGCGAAGCGGATTTGCAGGCGTCGAATCACTGGCCCGAACCGTTGGTCGCCGAACCGGTGGCCAACGACCGCGGCCCGGTGCTGGTGCAGGTCGAGTACCGCATCCGCCAGGAAGACCGCCCCGCCTTTCTTGACGCGATGAAGCGCTTGTCGCAAGAGCGCCTGCGTGACGGCGCCTATGCCTGGGGCGTTGTCGAGCACACCAGCGATCCGCAGCGGGTGGTCGAATGGTTCTTCGTGGAATCCTGGGCCGAACACCTGCGCCAGCATCATCGCGTGTCCCATGCCGATGCCGACCTGCAAGCGGAAGCATTGCGCTTTCACATGGGGCCGGACAAGCCCGAAGTGCATCACTTCCTGGCCCTGAAGCACTGACCGGCCGCATCGGGAGCAAGTCCATGAATCTCACCAAGCACGCCGCCATGATCGGTCGCAGTCCATCCACGCAGGCGCGCCATGATTGAGCGCCGTCCGCTTGCGAGCCTGGGCCATGAACGGCGCGGCTGGCTCGATGCCAGGCATCATTTTTCCTTCGCCGCCTACCAGGACCCCGCGCGCATGAGCTGGGGCGCGCTACGCGCATGGAATGACGAAACCATCGCGCCGGGGGCGGGCTTTCCGCCCTCGCTGCATGCGGACGTGGAGATCATCACCTGCGTGCGCGAAGGCGCGCTCACCCACGAAGACGATCTGGGCAACCGCGGCCGCACCAGCGCCGGCGAGGTGCAGGTCGTGAGCGCGGGCAGCGGGGTGACGCATGCCGAATTCAATATGGAAGGCGGACCCGTGCGCGTGTTCCAGATCTGGATAGCGCCGGACTGCCGCGGCGCGCCGCCCAGCTGGGGCCGGAAGTCCTTTACCCGCGAAGCCTGCAAGGGACGCTTCATCACGCTGGCCAGCGGCATCGACGGCGACGATGACGCGCTGCCCATCCGCAGCGACGCGCGCGTGCTTGCGGTGGCGCTGAAAGCGGGCGAAGCCGCCACCTACCGTTTCGTGCGCGGCCGCCGCCGCGGCTATCTGGTCGCTTCCAGGGGCAGATTGCAAGTCAACGGCGTGGAGATCGGCTCTGGCGACGGCGCCGCCATCCGCGACGAGACCGATGTGCGCCTGATGGCCCTGGATGACGCCGAAGTCCTGCTGGCCGATACGCACGCATGAGCGGCATTCGCTCATAACCCCCCTACACAACGCGAGGACGCGCATGAAGATCTATCTGCTTTCCCTGGGCGCCGGACTGCTGGTCGGCGTGGTCTACAGCCTCTTGCAGGTCCGTTCGCCCGCCCCGCCGCTGGTGGCGCTGATCGGCCTGCTGGGCATATTGGTCGGCGAGCAGGTGATCCCGGTGGGCAGGCAGCTGCTCAACGGAACCGCTTTCGTCGCCGCCTGCGACAAGGAAAAGACCGTCAGCCACGTGCTTGGGCAGTTGCCGGGCCGCCATCAGGCCGAAGACAAGGAACGCGGCTGAGCCGGTTTCCGCAAGCCAAGGAGATATTGCATGCCTACACGCCGCGACCTCATCGGCGCAGCTTCCGCCCTGGCGCTCAACGGTATGTTGGGACGCCACGCCATCGCCAGTTCCAAAGGAGACCCCAACATGTCCAACGCCACGCCGGATGTCATTTTCCACAATGGCCGCATCACCACGCTGGACCGCAGCAAGCCGCAGGCCAGCGCCGTCGCGATCAAGAATGGCCGCTTCGCGGCGGTCGGCTCCGATGCGGAAGTCATGGCGCTGGCCGGCGCCGGCACGCGCGTCGTCGACCTGAAGCGCCGCGCGGCCTTGCCAGGCCTGTTCGACAACCACACGCACGTGGTGCGCGGCGGCCTGAACTACAACATGGAGCTGCGCTGGGACGGCGTGCGCTCGCTGGCCGACGCCATGGCCATGCTGAAGCGCCAGGTCGGCATCACGCCCGCGCCGCAATGGGTGCGCGTGGTGGGCGGCTTCACCGAGCATCAGTTCGCCGAGAAGCGTCTGCCCACGATCGAAGAGATCAACGCCATCGCGCCCGACACCCCGGTGTTCATCCTGCACCTGTATGACCGCGCGCTGCTCAACGGCGCGGCGCTGCGTGCGGTGGGCTATACCAAGACCACGCCCAATCCGCCCGGCGGCGAAATCATGCGCGACGGCCAGGGCAATCCCACGGGGCTGCTGCTGGCCAAGCCCAACGCGACCATCCTGTACGCCACGCTGGCCAAGGGTCCCAAGCTGCCCTTCGACTATCAAGTCAACTCCACGCGCCATTTCATGCGCGAGCTGAACCGGCTGGGCGTGACCGGCGTGATCGATGCGGGCGGCGGCTTCCAGAACTATCCGGACGACTATGCCGTGATCCAGAAGCTGGCCGACGAGAACCAGATGACGGTACGGCTGGCCTACAACCTCTTCACGCAGAAGCCCAAGCAGGAAAAGGAAGACTTCCTCAATTGGACGTCCAGCGTGAAGTACAAGCAGGGCAGCGACTACTTCCGCCACAACGGCGCGGGCGAAATGCTGGTGTTCTCGGCGGCCGACTTCGAGGACTTCCGCGTCGAGCGTCCAGATATGCCGCCCGAGATGGAAAGCGAGCTGGAGGAGGTCGTGCGCGTGCTGGTGCAGAACAAATGGCCGTGGCGCTTGCACGCCACCTATGACGAGACCATCTCGCGCGCGCTGGACGTGTTCGAGAAGGTGCATCGCGACACGCCGTTGACCGGGCTGAACTGGTTCTTCGACCACGCCGAAACCATCTCCGACAAATCCATCGACCGCATCGCCGCGCTGGGCGGGGGCGTTGCCGTGCAGCACCGCATGGCCTACCAGGGCGAGTACTTCATCGAGCGCTACGGCGCGAAGGCCGCCGAAGCCACGCCGCCCGTCGCCAAGATCCTGCTGCGCGGCGTGAAGGTCTCGGCCGGCACCGATGCGACCCGCGTCGCCTCCTACAACCCCTGGGTGTCCTTGTCCTGGATGGTCACGGGCAAGACCGTAGGCGGCACCCGCCTGTATCCGGCGCGCAACTGCCTGGACCGCGAGACGGCGCTGCGCATGTGGACCGAGAACGTGGCCTGGTTCTCCAACGAGGAAGGCAAGCGCGGCCGCATCGAACCCGGCCAGATGGCCGACTTCATCGTGCCGGACAAGGACTACTTCAGCTGCACGGAGGACGAGATTTCCTTCCTGACCTCGGACCTGACCGTGGTGGGCGGGCGCGTGGTCTACGGCGCGGGCGAATTCGCACCGCTGGATGACAACCCGCTGCCGCCGGCCATGCCCGACTGGTCGCCTACCCGGCTGTTCGGCGGCTATGGCGCCTGGGGCGATCCTGACGGCGCCGGCCGCAATTCGCTGGGCTACCGCAACATGGCGGCCTGCGCGTGCGCTAGCTCCTGCGGCCTGCATGGACACGACCATGCCCGCGCATGGGCGTCGAACGCGCCCAGCTCGGACCTGCAGGGCTTCTTCGGCGCGCTGGGCTGCTCCTGCTGGGCCGTCTGAGGAGGCTGGCCATGAACGCTACTTTCCAATGGGAACGGCGGCTGGCCGGCCTGGCCCGTCCGCTGTTCGGCGCGTCGGCGGTCCGGTTCCTGGCCTATCTGGGGCTATGCGCCGCCTACCTGCAGGGCGGGCTGGTGAAGCTCTTCGATTTTCCCGGCGCGCTGCGCGAGATGGCGCACTTCGGTTTGTCGCCCGAGCCCTTGTTCGCGGCGCTGGTGATTGCGCTGGAACTGGTCGCCTCCCTGATGATTCTGACGGGCAGGTTGCGCTGGCTGGGCGCGCTGGCGCTGGCTGGCTTCACGCTGGTGGCGACCGGTATTGCGTTGCGTTTCTGGGAGATGCCTGTGGGGCAGGAACGCTTCATGGCGGCCAACTCGTTTTTCGAGCATTTGGGGCTGGCGGGCGGGTTGCTGTTGGTGGCGTGGCTGGATTTGCGCGAGTCCAGGCCGGGCGGCGTGGTGTCCTGAAAGGTATGGGCGGTCGGCGTGGCAGCATCAGGCTGTTGAGAGGTCCCAGGCTGTGATCAGGGGCGATCAGACGCCTGCTTGCTGGCGTTGCGCGAACAATCCCGGTACTTGGCGCGGGCCGCGTCGGTCGCGATCCGGTCGCGGTCCTGGCGCGCCGCCAGCACCTCCGTCTGCAGCGCCTCGCGGCAGGCTTGAAGCTTCGCGTTGCGCTCGTCCTCGCGGGCCTTGCGGGCATCCAATTTCTGGCGTGCCGCGGCGTTTCTGTCTTGAATCGCCTGCGCTTCGATGGGATCCAGGGGAATCGAATTTCTTTGTGCGCGGGCGTCGCGAGCCATTTCGGGCGTGATGATCGCCTTGATCGGCGAGGCCTCGATGGCGCGCGCCTGCTTGTCGTCCGGCGGACACTGGTTGACTGCATGGTCCTTCAGGCGCGCGAGGCCGCTGGGATTCATGGCGAGCAGGATGGCAATGTCCTGCGGCGGCTGGCCCTGCCAGAAATAAAAAAGCGAAGACTCTTCCTTGCGGCCCGCGTACATGCAGCGCAGGACATAATTTTCAGGCTTGGCGATTCGATGATCGAATCCCCGCATCATCGGTGTTTCGCCGAAAAAAAGACGCGCGGGTATCGCGCTGCCGGGCTCGATCAGTTTGCGGGCAGCGCCGCTGTGCTGAGCTTCCCATTCGTCGTACTCGGCCTGATCCCGCAGGCGCCGGTAGGCTTCGTATTCTTTCAGGCTGCCGCCGCTGGCCAGGGCGGCAGCGGCCTTGATCGGATCCGGAGTCATCCCAAGCCCGGCGCCGACGCCGAAGCCCACGGCGGAAGTCCAGTTGTTGAAGGCCTTTCTGGCGCTGGGCGGAATGCCGCCGTCGAGCGGGCGGCCATTGTTTCCGAGCGTCATGAGACTGGCCAAGCGCTGGGCCTGGTCCCCGCCGGCGCTGATGCGCGGCCACGCAATCATCAGGTCCTTCTGGAACAGCAACTCGCCGAACTTGTCGCCGGCCGCGGCGCGATCCGTGGGGGCGGCGGTGAAGTATGCGCGCCGCGCTTCCCCGACCTGCGCCTCGAACTGCGCCATCTGCTGGCGCAGCTCCGCGTAGCCTTCGACGGCCCGCTGGACATTCAGAGCCAAATAGTCGCGGGCTGAGGGCCGGCCGATCCAGATGACATCCTGTCCGAAGGCGCTGGCGGCCGCCAGCATGCCAATCAGGATCAGGAGCCAGCGTGGCCGGCGCCAGGCCCTCGGATCCGCTGTCCTGCGGACATATGCAGGTTCAGGATGGTGCATGGCAAGCTCTCCGGATGTAGTCCGGCGCAGGACGTCCGGATGGCAGATACAGCCTTTCTTGGCGGTGGAGTGCGAAAAACTATAGGCGAACGGTCAGGTGGCGTCTGTCCTCTTTTTGGATGGCGCGACGGTCCGCAGGCCATGCATATGGCCAGATCCGAACCTGATGGCCGATAGCGCGAAGTTCGCCGCATCCGGCGAAAGCGCTAGGGAAAATACCCATATCCGCTATCTCCTCGTTGCCGGAAAATCGCAAAAATTGTTCAACAATCCTGGCGCGGAAACTACCTCACGGTATAGGGCAGATCCAATCTGGCCGCGGCTTTCAGGGCGTTCCATAGGGGAAAGCATGTTCACTCAGATTCTGGTGGCGTCGCGTCTCGGCGTCGCTCACGCATTGGCCGCATTCATGCTGTGCACGGCAGCTCCCATGGCGTTTGCCGCCGCCACCATCAAGGCGGACAGCCTCACGGTAGGGTCCGACCTCACCTACCCGCCCTATGCCTACATGGACGGCGGCAAGCCCGCCGGATTCGACGCGGACTTCTCCCGGCTGCTGGCCTCCAAGTTGTCGCTTGCGCCGGTGTTCGTCGACACGCGCTTTCCCGACCTGATCCTTGGCATGCGGGCGCGCCGCTTCGATACCGTCGCGTCGGCCCTTTATGTCACGCCCGAACGCACCAAGCTGATCGATTTCATCCCGTACCTGAAGACGGGTGCTTCGCTGCTGGTGCTGGCTTCCAGCCAGTATGCGCCCACGGGGCCGGAGGCGCTGTGCGGCAAGCGGGTGGCGTCGATCAAGGGGGCGTCGTGGACGCCCAAGCTGCAGAAGGTCTCGCGCGAGACTTGCCAGCCCAAGGGCCAGGGCGAGATCAAGGTGCTGGAATTTCCGACCTCTCCCGAAGCGATGATGGCGCTACGCTCGCTGGCGGCGGACGCGATGATCGAGGATGCGGCGGTGGTGCACGGCATGCTGGCGCAGTCCAAGGACAGCTTGAAAGTGACCTCCACCTCCCTGCTTTATCCGATCGTGATCGGGCTGGGGATCAACAAGGAATCGAAAGAACTGCAGAACGCATTGAACGGCGCGCTGCAACGGGCCCGCGATAGCGGCGAGTATCAAGCGCTGCTGGCCCGCTACGGGCTTGAGGAGCCGTCCCCCGCGGAAGTCCAGGCCGCCCTGGCGGGCCCGGCGCGATAAGGCCGCGAGGGAAGCCGCAACCATGCATTTCGATTGGGATTACGCCGTCAGCCTGCTTTGGGACACCGACTTCTGGAAAGCGTGTTGGGTGGTGGTGAAGCTGAGCACGGCAACGTGGGTGATAGGCGTGGCGGCGGGCTTTCTGCTGGCGCTGGGCAAGCAGGCGAAGAACCCTTTCGTCAGCCGTCTGGCGGGCCTGTACATCTGGTTCTTTCGCAGCCTGCCGCTGCTGGTGCTGCTGGTGTTCATCTACAACCTGCCGCAGGTGTTCCCCGCGGCGGGCGCGTTGCTGTCGGACCCGTTCTACGCCGGCCTGACCGCCCTGGTCGTGAGCGAAACCGCCTTCATCGCCGAGATCCATCGTGGCGGCATCCTGGGCGTGCCGCGCGGGCAGATCGAAGCCGGGCGGGCGCTGGGCCTGCGCTATGCCGGTATCCAGCGCATGATCGTGATTCCGCAGGCGTTGCGGATCGCGTTGCCCGCCCTGAGCAACGAATTCATCACGATCGCCAAGCTGACCTCGCTGGTGTCGGTGATCTCGCTGGCCGAGATCCTGCTGGTCGGACAACGCCTGTACACGCAGAACTTCCTGGTGTTCGAGACCATGCTGGCGGTGGCGCTGTACTACGTGCTGATCGTCACGCTGTTCGACAAGCTGCTGGGCTGGCTGGAGTCGCACATGAATATCCTGCGGCGCGCGCCCAAGCCGCTGGCGCTGGACGCAGAGGCGCGGCGAGCGATCCAGCAAGGACAGTCCGGGCCGGCGCTGACCGCTGCCGGCGACGCGCCCGCGCTGGAAGTGCGGCAGGCGCGCAAGCGCTTCGGCGACCATGAAGTGCTCAAGGGCATAGATCTGACGGTCAAGGCGGGGGAAGTCATCAGCATCATCGGTCCGTCCGGTTCGGGCAAGACCTCGTTGATACGCACGTTGAACGGCCTGGAGACGCTGGACGGCGGCGAGGTGCTGCTGCATGGCAAACCCTTTCTGGGATCGCCGGGGACTGGCGCTCAGGCCGGACCCGGCGACCGCATCCTTGATATCGGCATGGTGTTCCAGAGCTTCAATCTATTTCCCCACAAGACCGTGCTGCAGAACGTGATGCTGGCGCCGGCGTACCACGGACGCGGCAGCGCCAACGTGTTGCGCCGCGAAGCCCTGGTGCTGCTGAACAAAGTAGGCATGCTGGATCACGCGCACAAGTATCCGCATCAACTCTCCGGCGGCCAGCAGCAGCGCGTGGCGATTGCTCGCGCGCTGGCCATGCGGCCTTCCATCATGCTGTTCGACGAGCCGACGTCGGCGCTGGATCCGGAACTGGTGGCCGAAGTGCTGAAGGTGGTGGAAACGCTGGCGCGCGAAGGCATGACGATGCTGATCGTGACTCACGAGATGGGGTTCGCGTTCAAGGTGTCCGATCGCGTGGTGTTCATGGAGGCGGGCCGCGTACTGCTGGACGCGCCGCCGGCCGAGGTGCTGGCAAGCGCGGACTCGCGCGTCAAGGATTTCCTGAGTCATGTCCATGTGTCCTGAACGGCGCGACGTTTCGCTGCGCGCGGTGTCGGCCTGCCTGGAGCGGGCGTCGGCTGACCCTGCAAGTGCGGCCCTCGCCCTGGTGGCGCGCCGCGACGAGGATGCGCTGGCCGAGGCGGGCACGCGCGACGCCTTGCGCGGATTCGCGCCAGACGACGAGCCGCTGGCCGGCATGGTGTTGGGCGTGAAGGCTTGTTTCGACGTGCGGGGATGGACGACGCACGCGGGCTCGCGGGTGCTGGCCGACGCGCCGGCGGCGAGCCGGGATGCTGCGCTGGTGCATGCGCTGCGACGCGCGGGGGCGGTGCTGCTGGCGCAGAACAACATGACCGAGTTCGCTTACGGCGCGTTGGGCCTGAATGCCCGCTTCGGCACGCCGCTATCGCCGCTGATGGCCGACGTGCCCCGTGTCGCGGGCGGCTCCAGCAGCGGCGGCGCTGTTGCGGTGGCGCGCGGCATGGTGGACCTGGCGCTGGCCTCGGATACGAGCGGATCGGCGCGCATTCCTGCCGCGTTCTGTGGCGTCGCGGGCTTCAAGCCGTCCCGCGGCCGCTACCAGGACGCGGGCATGATGTACCTGTCTCCCATCTTCGATGTGCCCGGCATCATCGCCGCGGACGCCGCAAAATGCCTGCTTGTGGATAAGGTGCTGGCGCCTTGGGATGCCGCTACGCCTGCATCGCGCGTCCACGGCGAGGCGCCGCTGGCGAGCAAGGTGTTCGTGGTGCCAGACCATGTGGAGGCGTTGTTGGAGCCCGAAGTCGGGCGCGCCTTCGCCGCATGGTTGGAATGCCTGATGGATGCGGGCGCCGCGCTGCGCCGCGAACCCATGCCTTGCCTGGCGCTGGCCGGCCGCGTGGCGCGCGATGGCGGCATCATCGCGGCTGACGCCTATGCCTTGCATGCGTCGCGCTTGACGATGGACGCGGCCGGCTACGATCCCCGCGTGGGGCCGCGCATGCTGTTGGGGGCGCAGGTACCGGCGCATGCCTATATCGCGGCGCAACGCCGGCTGGCGGAGTTGCGCCGCGAGTACGACCACGCCATCGCGGGCGCCGACGCGGTGCTGACCCCGACGGTGCCCATGCTGCCACCGCCGGTCGCGCTGCTGGACGACAACGACATTTATCTGCGCGAGAACGCCCGGGCATTCAGCCTGACCGAATTCGCCAACCGCCTGGACCTGCCCAGCATTTCCTTGCCGGGGGATCTGGCCGCGAAGAAAGCGGTGGGCCTGATGGCGACTGGCCTGCGCGGCGGCGACCGGGCCTTGCTATTGGCTGCCGCGCAGATCGAACACGCGCTCGGATCGGCCTCGCGCCGCCGGCCTTGATTTTTCTCCACTCCTCCGCGGATCCCACTCATGATAGTTATCCACAGCGACGACCTGACCGACACCGAACGCCACGCCCGGGGACCGGGCTGGGAAAGCAAGCGCATCATCGTCAAGCGCGACGGCATCGGGTATTCGGTGCACGAAACCCGGGTCTTTGAAGGCGCCGAGCTGCATCTGCACTACAAGCACCACTACGAGGCGAATTACTGCATGGAAGGCGAAGGCGAGGTGCTGGACGTGGCCACGGGCGCGACGCACGCCATACGGCCGGGGACCCTGTACGCGCTGGACAAGAACGATCAGCACGTGCTGCGGGCCGTGAAGGGAGACCTGCGCCTGGTTTGCGTCTTCAACCCGCCTTTGAGCGGACAGGAGACGCACCGGGAGGACGGCAGCTATGCCGAACCTGAAGCGGAGGCGCGCGCCTAGGCGCTCCTCCGCGGACCGCGCCAGGCGGTCCTTATTTGGCCTGCTGCTTCAGGCGGGTCAGCACGGCCATCAGCGTGCGTTCGGAATCGTCGAGATAGTCGGTAAGGGCTTGTGCGGCCAGGTCGCGCCGGCCCTCCACCAGCAGGCCGTGGATGCGCCGTTCGCGTTCGATCCAATCAGGCGTCTGGATCAGGCTTTCGTCGACCTCCGATGCGAACACCAGGCGCAGCTGCGCACAGAGCGTAAGAAAGAACTCATCCAGCAGGCGGCTGCCCAGCTGCGCGACGATATGCTGGTGCACCTGCAGGCTCAGTGTGCCGACATTGCGCCATTTCTTCTTGGACAGCGCGCGCTCGGCCGCGTCGATGGCCGCGAGCATCTTGTCCAGCAAGGCGGGCTGCAACGGCAGGCTGCCGGCGATGGCCTGCAGTTCCAGGGCGCGGCGCGCCGCGTAGATCTCGCGCAGATCCTTGCGTTCCATGCGGCGGACCACGACGCCCTTGTGGCGGATGAAGGTGGCCAGCCCTTCGCGGCCCAGCTGGTGCAGGACTTCGCGGATCGTGTTGCGCGATGCGCCATAGTCGGCCGCCAGATCGACTTCGACCAGTTGCGTGCCGGGGGGCAGTTTGCCTTCCATGATGTCGTCGCGCAGCTGATGGCTGATGCGTTCGGCGATCGAGATTCCGCTATCGCGTTCGGCGGGCATGATGGCATGGGCTCCTAGCAAGGCGCCGCGGGGTGGCCGGGCGCCTCTTGTTGTTATTTCCACTCGACCTTTTCAGGGTGCAGTCCGTGGACGCCCTTATACGGTGAAACCTCGGGCGGTGTCCAGCCTTGCAGCAGGGCCGGATCCAGCGCATAGACCTCCACGCCCAGGGGGCGGCAGACGTCGATGGGATCGCGCGCGTCGGGGCCCCACATCGGCACGGAAAGGTCGCCGCCGGGGCAGGTGGACAGCGCGCAGAGCAGGTCCATTTCGGCGAAGAATTCCAGGTAGTCGCCCGGCTTGGCCGGACACGCCTTCATGAAGTACTTGTCGTCGTCGTTCAGCCCGGTGACCTGGAACACGTTGAGGACATCATGGACGTCGAACTCCGTCAGGCCGTGCGGCGCCACGGCGCGGGTCAGATTGGAATGGCAATGGAAGTGGAAGTCCTCGCCGGTGAGCAGCTTGTTGACGTAGGGATCGCAGCGCGTGCCCAGCAGGTCGTGAACGCGGCCGCCGTCGCTGTCCGTGCCGTAGCTGGCCAGTGTGTCGTCGGTGATCGTGACCATGGGGCGCAGATACGGCAGCGTGGACCAGATACGGTCGTGGGTGCTGACGTGCGCTTGTTGCAGCTGGCGGGTCCGCGACGCCCACATGCGTTCGCGCGGGTTGTGCAGGTTCCACATATTGAAGTCCGCCACTTGGGGGCCTTCCAACGTGACGATACGGAAGACATGGCCGGCAGGAACCTTCCAGGCGAAGCCGCTGCGGATGGGAACAACGTGCGATTCAACCAGCTTGCGCTGCGCCGGGTCGGCGACGAGCGTCCGGTAGAAATCCCGGTCCACATTCAAGACCGAACCCTTGCTTACCTGATACGCCGCGGGGTAATTCGACATGGCTTGCCTCCTGGAAACGCTCCTGGATTCGACGCCAGGATTGTTGAACAATTCCAGGGAAGTATACAGGAGCGGGAGACGCCGGGAAGCCCCTTTTTAAGCGGCTGTGGAAGCCTCCGCAGGCGTGCCGCAGACCTGCTTGATCGTCTGCCTTAGCCAGCGGTGCGCCGGATCGCTGTCCAGCCGCGGCGGCCACGCCTGCACCACGGTGACCGGGCGCATGGGCACGGGCACTTCGAAGGCGCTCAGCTTCAGGCCCAGGCGTTCGACGCCGGGCATCAGGTTCTGGGGCATGGACGGCAGCACCAGGTCGGAATCGGCCAGCGCGAAGATCGCGGCATGGAAGGTAGGCGTGATCAGCGTGACGTGGCGCGCCAGCCCGAGTTCTTCCAGGGTGTCGTCGATCGGGCCATGCGCGCGTCCGCGGCGCGAGACGCTGACGTGGTCGTAGGCGCAGAAGCGCTGCGGGGTGATGGGCGCCTTGAAGATCGGGTGCTCCTTGCGCGCCAGTCCGCAGAACGCGGTGGTGAACAGGGTCTGCACCTTGATGTCGGCGCCGAACTTCTGGGAAGAACCGATATAGAGGTCGGCATCGCCGCTGAGCGCGTCGGCGTCGTGATTGCCTTCGGAAACGAAACGCAGCACGGCGCGGGGCGCGTAGCGGCGCAGGTGCTCGCGCAGCCGGCCGCCGTAGCCGCCCACGAACACGTCGTTGGCGCGCAGGGTGAAGACGCGCGTCAGGGTCGCCAGATTGACGTCTTCGCCGAAGGCCGTAAAGACAGCCTGCGCCTGTTCGATCACGTGACGCACTTGCTCGCGCAGCGCCAGCGCGCGCGGTGTGGGCGCCAGGCCGCGGCCGGAGCGGACCAGCACGGGGTCGCCGACGGCTTCCCGGATGCGCGCCAGGCTGCGGCTCATGGCGGGCGTACTCAGGTTCAGGCGGCGCGCCGCGCCGACGACGCTGCCTTCCTGGATCAGCACGTCCAGGGTCAATAGCAGATTCAGGTCTAGCGGTTTCATGTGACCAAGCATAGCGCGGCGGGCAAACCGGGCGGGCGCTCCATGGTTGCGTCTGGTGCACTTCTCGATTGCGCCGGACGGCATTCCCCCAAGCCCGGGCCGGGACCAAGATTCCAGCCTTGGCCGCGCGTGGGCGCAGGCCGATGAAAACCAAGGAGAGACAAATGGCGCTGGAAGTTCTGGAGCTGCATCATCACGCCGTGCGCATGCCGCTGGACAAGGTCGCGGCCATGGGCGCGTTCTATGGCGATGTGTTGGGGCTGGACACGGACCGGGGCCGTTGGGAGATTCCGGGTATCGCCGGCTACTTCCTGGACATGGGCAACGACTGCCAAATCCACCTGCTGGGCAGCGACGGCCCTTCGCCCTATTCCCAAGGTCCGGGCTGTGATCCTGTGGAAAACCATGTGGCGCTGGCCGTGCGCGATATCGCGGGGGCCGAGGCGGAACTGCAACGTCTCGCCGTGGATTATTGGAAGCTGGACAACGTGGCCGCGCCCGAGCTCATGCAGCTGTTTCTGCGCGACCCGGTGGGCAATCTGATCGAGCTGCATCAGATCGGCCGCTGCCGCTGCAAGCGCAGCGACCGCGCCTTCGCCGACGCGAAGGCCGCGCAAGGCGCCGCGCCCTCGCAGGGCCGGGACTGAGGGGCCTGGGGATAAGCCATGTTCATCGATCTGAATGAACTGGCGGGCCCGGCGCGCTACAAGCTGTTGACTGCGGCGATCGTGCCGCGGCCCATTGCCTGGATCGTGTCGCGCGACGCCGAAGGGGCGACGAACGTGGCGCCGTTCTCGTTTTTCAACCTGATGTCGGGGGACCCACCGCTGATCTGCGTCGGCATCGGGGTGCGGGGCGATGCGCCCAAGGACACCGCGCGCAATATCGCTGAACGCGGCGAGTTCACGGTGAGCCTGGTGTCCGCGCCGCAGGCCGGCCGGATGAACGTGACGGCGGTGGACTTTCCGGCGGGCATGGACGAGTCCCTGGAGGCCGGCTTGGAGCTGTCGCCGTCGCGGCGCATCGAGGTGCCCTGGGTGGCGCAATCGCCCGTGGCATTCGAGTGCCGCGTGCATGAGTTGATGCGCATTGACCGCCGCAGCCTGATCGTGGCGCAAGTCGCGGCCATGCACGTGCGCGACGATGTGGTTGCGGATCGCGAGCATCTCTATCTGGATGGTCCCGCGATGGACCTGTTGGCGCGGCTGCACAACCCCGGCTGGTATTGCCGGCCGCAGGCGGCCTTCCAGATGCCGCAGTTGACGCTGGCGCAATGGGAGGCGATGAAGCTGTCGGGCGAGGCCGAGCGGTATCTGGAACAAGGCGCCGGAGAGCGCTGATGGAACCCGCGCGCGGCGTCACCGCCCCGGCCGCGCCTTCAGATCCCCCATCTCCTCCTGCATGAGCTGATGCGCGTAACGTGAAAACACGCTGACCAGCCGCGTGCGCGTGTGGTACGGCGGATAAAGCAGCGCCACCGTCACCGGCACGGCGGGGCTGAAGGGGCGGATCTCGACGTTGTGCGCGGCGTATTCCTCGCGCGCGGCCAACGGGTTGATGAGCGCCACGCCCAAGCCCGCGCCGACCAGGGCGCAGATGGACGAGCCCAGGCCGGCTTCGGCCACGGTCTGGCGTTCGACCTTGGCTGTCTTGAATATCGTGTCGATCTTTTCGCGCAGCGGCGTGCCGCTGGTGAAGGCCACGAACGGCTCGCCAGCGAAGTCGGCGGGTTTGAGTTTTTTCAGCTTGGCCAGGCGATGGCCCTTGGGCAACACCGCGACGCAGCTCATGGTCAACACGGGTTCGACCTGAATGCCGGGGGAATCCCCCGACAGCATGGCCAGGCCGGTATCGCAGAACCCCGAACTGATCCAGTTGTGCACCGTGCTGGCGTTGCCGGAATGGATGGACACCATTACGTCCGGGTATTCGGTCTTGAAGGCGGCGACGATGCGCGCCAGCAGACCGCCGGCAAGCCGCGGCATGGCGGCCACGCTCAGGCGGCTGGCGCTGAACGAGCGGATGCTGGCCGCGGCTGACTCCAGGCCGGCCAGGCCGATGAAGGTCTTCTCCACTTCCTGGAAGAAGCGCGAGCCGTCCTGCGTCGGGGTCAGGCGGCTGCCGTTGCGGTCGAACAAGGCGAACTGGGTAATGGCTTCCAATTGCGCAATTAAGCGGCTAACGTGCGGCTGCGAGGTGTGCACGCGCCGTGCGGCGGCGGTCATTGAGCCGGTCATCATCACGGCGCGGAACGCCTCGATGTGCCTCAAGCCCATCCGTGGAATGGCCATGTCAAATCCGTATAGAGGAATACTCGATTGGAACTGGATAAAACCATACCGCTAGTTGATACTTTTCGCCAGCCGCGGGGCTCATCGCGGGACGAGGCGGCTGTCGGCCTGGCTGGCGCCGCCTATCGTGAACATAAACATGCGCCGCTCGAACGGCGCCAAGGGAATCAGATGAAAGCACTTGCTGCGATCTCCGCCGCCGCGGCCCTGCTGGGCGGCGCCGCAACCGCCCACGCCGAAGGCCCCAGCCGCCTGGACAAGATCAAGGAAACCGGCGTGATCACGCTGGGCCACCCGGAGACCTCGGTCCCGTTCGCCTATCTCGACGGCAACCAGAAGCCGATCGGCTACACGGTGGAGATCTGCCAGGAAGTCGCCCAGTACGTAAAGGCCGCCCTGAAGCTGCCCAAGCTGGAAGTGCGCTACAACCCGACGACGTCGGCCACGCGCATTCCGCTGCTGGCCAACGGCACCATCGACCTGGAATGCGGCAACACCACCAACAACCTCGAACGCCACAAGCTGGTGTCGTTCGCGCCCACGACCTTCGTGGCGCAGGTGGTGCTGGTGGCGCGCAAGGACGGCGGCGTGGATCCCAACAACCTGGAATCCTTCCGCGGCAAGTCCATCGCCGCGCAGGCCGGCGGCCAGACCTTCCGGCTGATCTCGCAGCTCAACGCCAAGAGCAACCTGGGCATCACCATGGCGCCTACCAAGGACACCGCCGAGACCATCCTGATGGTGGAGTCGGGCCGCGCCGCGGGCTCGGCCAATGACGACGGCATCGCCTATGGCGCGGTGGCGTCGTCGAAGAATCCGGACGCCTTCGTGATCGGCACCAAGGGCCTGGAAATGGCGCCTTACGGCATCATGCAGCCCAAGGACGATCCGGCTTTCAAGAAGGTGGTGGACGATGCCGTGCGCGACCTGATCAAGACGGGCAAGGTGGCCGCGATCTACGACAAGTACTTCAATGCGCCGATCCCGCCCAAGCAGATCAATCTGAAGTATCCGATGAGCGATGCGCTCAAGCGTGCGCTGGCCAATCCGACCGATTCCGGCGACCCCAAGGCGTACGAGTAAGCAGGCTGCGCGCGGGACGCCTGGCGTCCCGCGGCTTGCGTGCAAGGACGCCGGCCGCCAGGCGCGGTGGGCATCGCCATCAAGGGACGGGGCATGAATTACAACTGGAGCTGGAGCGTCTTCCTGGATATGTCGCCGGACGGCGTACATACCTTTCTGGAGACGATCTTCATCGGCGTGGGCTGGACCTTGGCGCTGGCCCTGACGGCGTGGGTGTTCTCGCTATTGCTGGGGTCGTTGCTGGGCGTGATGCGCACCGCCAGTTCGCGCCTCCTGAATGTGCTGGGCGCGACGTATGTGGAGGTGTTCCGCAACATCCCGCTGCTGGTGCAGATGTTCCTGTGGTATTTCGTGTTGCCCGAGCTGCTGCCGCATGCCTGGGGGCTGGCCATGAAGCAGATGCCGCAGCCCTGGGGCCAGTTCGTGCCCGCGGTGCTGTGCCTGGGGTTCTATGGGTCGGCGCGCGTGGCGGAGCAGCTGCGCGCGGGCATACAGTCGTTGCCGCGCGGCCAGTTCCAGGCGGGTACCGCGCTGGGACTGACCGAGGCGCAGGTGTACCGCTACATCATTCTGCCGGAAGCGTTCCGCATCGTGCTGCCGCCCCTGACTTCCGAATTCATGGGCACCATCAAGTATTCGTCGGTGGCGCTGACGATCGGGCTGCTGGAGCTGACCGGCCAGGCGCGTTCGATGGCGGAATTCAGTTTCCACATCTTCGAGGCGTTTTCCGCGGCCACGGTGATCTATCTGATCATCAACGGCGTGGTGGTGTTGGGCATGCGGCTGCTCGAAAGCCATGTCGCGGTTCCCGGACTGATCGGTTCGGCGAAAAGGCCCTAGGGTAGCGACATGGGCAAATTCGATTTCGACGTGATCTGGGCGGCGCTGCCCTATCTGTTCAAGACCGGCATGACCTTCACGCTGACGCTGACCGCGCTGGCGGGCGTGATGGGCCTGGCGCTGGGCACGCTGCTGGCCATGATGCGGCTGTCGCGCTTCAAGATATTGTCGGTGCCGGCGGGCATCTACGTGAACGTGATGCGCTCGATCCCGCTCTTGCTGGTGATCTTCTGGTTCTATTTCCTGGTGCCCTACATCGCCGCCTGGGTGGTGGGGTCGCCCACGCCGTTGCGCGTGGGGGCGTTCAATTCGGCTGTGATCACCTTTACCCTGTTCGAGGCCGCGTACTTCTGCGAAATCATGCGCGCAGGCATCCAGTCCATCGCGCGCGGCCAGGTGTCGGCCAGCATGGCGCTGGGCCTGAACCACTGGCAGGGCATGCGCTACGTGGTGTTGCCGCAGGCGTTCCGCAACATGCTGCCGGCGCTCTTGACGCGCATCATCATCCTGTTCCAGGACACCTCGCTGGTGTATGTGCTGTCCCTGACCGACTTCCTCGGCGCGGCCGCCAAGATCGGCCAGCGCGACGGCCGTCTGGTGGAGCTTTATCTGTTCGTGGCGGTGGTGTATTTCGTGATCTGCTTTACGGCGTCCCGCCTGGTCAAGCTGCTGGAAAAGCGCACGCGGGTGCTGCGCTAGCGCAGCGCTTCCAGTTATCCACAGGTTTCAACAATGCAACTCTCTTCCAAGCCCCCGATGATAGCGATCAAGCAGGTCAGCAAGTGGTATGGCGACTTCCAGGTGCTGGACGATTGCTCCACCACCGTGGGTCGCGGCGAGGTCGTGGTGGTGTGCGGACCGTCGGGTTCGGGCAAGTCCACGCTGATCAAGACCGTGAATGCGCTGGAACCCTTCCAGAAGGGCGAGATCCTGGTCAACGGCATTTCGGTGGGCGATCCGCGCACCAACCTGCCCAAGCTGCGCGCGGTGGCGGGCATGGTGTTCCAGCATTTCGAATTGTTCCCGCACCTGTCGGTGACGGAGAACCTGTGCCTGGGCCAGCTCAAGGTGCTCAAGCGCGGCAAGGACGAAGCCCGCCAGCGTGCGCTGGCGCTGCTGGAGCGCGTGGGCCTGTCGGCGCACAAGGACAAGCATCCCGGCGAATTGTCGGGCGGCCAGCAGCAGCGCGTGGCGATCGCGCGCGCGCTGTCGATGGACCCGGTGGTCATGCTGTTCGACGAGCCGACCTCGGCGCTGGACCCGGAGATGGTCAACGAGGTGCTGGACGTGATGACCGATCTGGCCGCCGAGGGCATGACGATGATGGTGGTGACCCACGAAATGGGATTCGCCCGCCGCGTCGCCGACCGTGTGATCTTCATGGACGGCGGCAAGATCGTGGAAGACTGCGACAAGGAGCAGTTCTTCGGCGATGTGGAGGAGCGTGCGCCGCGCACGCGCCAGTTTCTTTCCAAAATACTGCAGCACTGACAGCCATGACCCAGACCTCTTCCGCCGCCGCCCGCGCACCCGTCGACCTGCGCAGCGACACGGTCACCCATCCCACCGCGGCCATGTACGAACGCATGCGCACCGCGCCCATCGGCGATGACGGCCTGGACGGCGACCCCACCGTGCGCGAGCTCGAGGCTTATGTGGCCGCGCAGCTGGGCAAGGAAGCCGGGCTGTTCGTGCCTAGCTGCACCATGGCCAACCTGCTGGCTGTGCTGGCGCAGACGCAGCGCAATGAGCAGGTGGTGCTGGAGTCTGCCGCCCATATGTACACGTCCGAACGCGGCGCGGCCACGTTCACCGGCTCGTTCTATCTGGGCGTGCCGGGTTCCGATGGCGCCATGGACCTGAACCGCCTGGAGGACGCCTTGCAGTCCGGCGGCCACAGGTTGAAGACGGCGCTGGTGACGATGGAGACCTCGCACAACAACGCGGCCGGCGCGGTGCTGCCGCTGGACCACATGCGGGCGGTGCACGACATGGCGCGGGCGGCGGGCGTGCCGGTGCACCTGGATGGCGCGCGTCTTTTCAATGCCGCCGTGGCGCTGGGCGTGGCGGCGGGCGAGATCGCCCGCCATGCCGACACCGTGTCGCTGTGCCTGTCCAAGGGCCTGAGCGCGCCGGTGGGCGCGGTGCTGGCCGGCAGCCAGTCCCTCATGGCCCGCGCGCGCGTGCTGCGCCGCATGCTGGGCGGCACGCAGCGCCAGTCGGGCATCATGGCGGCGGCCGGCCTGGAAGGCGTGCAGGCCATGGCCGGGCGGCTGGCCGAGGATCACGTCCGCGCGCGCCGCCTGAGCGCGGGCGTCAACCGCCTGGGACGGGCAATCTCGGCGACCGAACCGCAGACCAACATCGTGCAGGTGGAGACGGCCGACACCGGCATGAGCAACACCGAGTGGGTGGCGGCCCTGCAGGCAGCGGGCCTGCTGGTGCGCCCCTGGGGCCGCACGCGGCTGCGCTGCGTGACCCATCGCCACATCGGCGACGCGGACATCGACGCGGCTGTGCAGGCCTTTGAAAAGGTGCTGAACGCGCGCTGATCTGCTCCGTTCCGCCGGGGCGCGCGATGCGATAATGCCGCATGACAACGACCCATCTTTCCCGAAAAGACTATCTCTGCGCACTGGCGGTCGTGGTCATCTGGGGCACCAACTTCGTCGCCATGAAAGTCGGCATGCGGGGTCTTTCCCCCATGCTGCTGGGCGCGCTGAGATTCGCGCTGGCGGCCTTCCCACTGATTCTCTTCGTGCGCGCGCCGCGCTTGCCCTGGCGCTGGGTGGCGGCCTATGGGCTGGTGCAGGGCCTGGGCCAGTTCGGGCTGCTCTTTACCGCCTTGAAGTTCGGCATGCCGGCCGGCATGGCGTCGTTGGTGATCCAGACGCAGGCGTTCTTCACGTTGCTGCTGGCCGCGCCCCTGCTGCATGAGCGCGCGCAGCGCCATCATTGGATCGGGCTGGGCGTGGCGGCGCTGGGGCTGGCGGTCATCGCTGGCGGCCGCGGCGAAGGGCCGGGCCAGATGACCATGCTGGGCTTTGCGCTGACGCTGGGCGGCGCGTTCATGTGGGCCGTGTCCAACATCATCGTGCGGCTGGCCAGCCGTAAGTCGCCCGGCTACGACCCGTTTGCCTTCATCGCCTGGAGCAGCGCCGCGCCGGTGCT
>JALDYL010000073.1:0-23171 GCA_032153965.1 Achromobacter sp.
CCTCGCGCTGGCTGCATCATTTCCTGGGCATCCTGTACCAGCAGGCCGAGCGCTATCGGCGTCTGACCGTCACGCGCAAGCCCATCGTGCGCAATCTGGATGACGAGCATAAGGGCATCCTGGACGCCACACTGGCGCGCGATGCGGACCGCGCCTGTGAACTGCTGGCGGCCCACATTCGCCTGACCTATGACGCCGTGGCGCGCCTGCCGCCCGACCTGTTCACGCCCGATTGAAAGCCGCGCCATAAAGCCGCGCCGTGAAAGCCACGCCAGTTGAAAAAAACCCACACTGGCGCATGCTTACCCGTTGATTCGCCTACACCACTTCTATAGAATCTTCAATTCGGGCCTCTGCCCATTCCTTTTCCCCCACATCTCACACCACTGGGAGGCGCAAGATGATGAATCCGCATACCGCCATCCCGCGCGTGTCCCCGCGACGCCATTAAGTCGTCGCCCGCGCGGACCCATCGCTGGATGCCTATCTAGCGACCGGTCCTCCGTGCCCGCCCCAAAAACCTAAACGCAATCGCCCGCGCCTCACCGCGCAGGCCGCTCCTTCCTCTTTCCACACAAGGACTCCCGGCGTCCTGGTGACGCCGGGCCATTGCAATGGCCAGAAATAAAATCGATCTACGAGGACAGACCTTCAAGGACGTCCTTGGCTTTACCTTCCGCCATTGGCGCGCGCAGCCCTGGCGCACCTCCGGCATCGTCGTGCTCGCCCTGCTGTCGGCGGTGACCGATGTGCTGACGCCGCTGTACGCCGGCAAACTGGTTGACGCCGTGGCCTCGGGCGCGGCCGGCGACGAGATCGTCTGGAGCGCGGCCCTCACCGCGTTCTGGCTGCTGCTCGCGCTGGGCATCGGCGGCACGCTGCTGCGCCAGGCCGTGTTCCAGAACATCATCACCTTCACGCTGAAGATGATGAACGGCATCGTGTCCAGCGCGTTCTACCGCGTGCAGCGCTTTTCCACGGACTGGCACGCCAACAGCTTCGCCGGCTCCACGGTGCGCAAGGTCACGCGCGGCATGTGGGCGGTGGACATCCTGAACGACACGCTGCTGATCGCGCTGCTGCCGTCGGTCGTGATGCTGGTGGGCGCGACCGCCCTGCTGGGCATGAACTGGCCCATCATGGGCCTGGTGGTGGGCCTGGGCTCGGTGCTGTACATCGCCGTGACCGCGGCGCTGTCGTTGGGCTATGTGGCGCCGGCGGCGCGGCTGGGCAACGCCTGGGACACCCGCATGGGCGGCGCGCTGGCCGACGCCGTCAGCTGCAATGCGGTCGTCAAGGCCTTCGGCGCCGAAGAACGCGAAGAAGTCAGGCTGGACCGCGTCGTCGACAAATGGCGCCGCCGCACGCGCCGCACCTGGATCCGCGGCACCATCAACGGCGGTATCCAGGGCGCCATGCTGGTCGCCATGCAGGCGGGCATCCTGGGCGCGTCGCTGCTGCTGTGGTCGCGCGGCCAGGCCAGCGTGGGCGACATCACCTTCGCCCTGACGATGTTCTTCATGCTGCAGGGTTACCTGCGCGACGTGGGCATGCACATCCGCAACCTGCAGCGTTCGGTCAACGACATGGAAGAACTGGTCGCGCTGGAAAAGCAGCCGCTGGGCGTGGACGACCGGCCCGGCGCGGGCGAGCTGCGCGTCACGGCCGGCGAGATCCGCTTCGAGGACGTGACGTTCCGCTATGGCGCGCACGACAAGGCGCTGTACGACCACTTCTCGGTGCGCATCGCGCCGGGCGAACGGGTCGGCCTGGTCGGCCATTCGGGCTCGGGCAAGACCACGTTCATCAAGCTGATCCAGCGTTTGTATGACGTGAACGACGGCCGCATCACGATCGACGGGCAGGACATCGCCCAGACGCGGCAGGCGTCCTTGCGCAGCCAGATCGCCATCGTGCAGCAGGAGCCGGTGCTGTTCCACCGCACGCTGGCGGAAAACATCGCCTATGCCCGCCCCGGCGCCACGCAAGCCGAGATCGAGCAGGCGGCGCGGCTGGCCAGCGCCCATGACTTCATCATGGCGCTGCCCAAGGGCTACGAGACGCTGGTCGGCGAACGCGGCGTCAAGCTGTCGGGCGGCGAACGCCAGCGCGTGGCCCTGGCCCGCGCCTTCCTGGCCGATGCGCCCATCCTGATCCTGGACGAAGCCACGTCCAGCCTGGACAGCGAAAGCGAGGTGCTGATCCAGCAGGCCATGGATCGCCTGATGGTGGGCCGCACCACACTGGTGGTCGCGCACCGCCTGTCCACGGTGCGCGCGCTGGACCGTCTGCTGGTGATGGACCGCGGCCGCGTCATCGAGGAAGGCAGCCACGACGCGCTGATCCGGCTGAAGGGCGGCCTGTACCGGCGCCTGTTCGAGCGCCAGGCGCTGGAGCTGACCAAGGGCCTGACGCAGTCGGAACTGCTGGAGGACGGCGCGGTGGCGCCGCAGCCGAAGGACGAAGAGGCGGACGAGTCCTCCTACGCCTACGCCAAGTAAGCCTGGCCGCCGATTCCGCGCCGCAAGCCGCGGGGCCGGCGGCTCAGGCTGGCCGCTGGGCCACGGTCAGGCGCAGGCCGAAGCCGATCAACGCCAGCCCGAACACCCGGCTCTGGATCTTCTGCGCCCGGGGGCTGGCCGACATCCAGCGCCCCACTGCCCCGCCCGCCAACGCGCACAGCACGTCCAGCGCCAGGCCCAGGCTGACCAGGATCACGCCCAGCACGGCGAACTGCTGGCCTATCGGGCCCTGGGCAGGCGACACGAATTGCGGCAGCAGCACCGAGCAGAACAACAGGGCCTTGGGATTGAGCACATTGGTCAGCACGCCGCTCAAGAGCGCCGGCCCCAGCCCCGCGCGGCTCGCGGGCGCCTGTCCGGCGGCGTCGTAGGAAACCGGGCCCGCGCGCAACAGCCGCACTCCCAGCCAGACCAGATAGCATCCGCCCACCGTGCGCGCCGCATCGAACGCCCAGGGATGGGTCTTGAACAGCGCCGCCAATCCCAGCGCAGCCAGGGTCACGTGCGCGGCCCGCGCAATGGCCAGCCCCGCAGCCACCGCCAGCGCCTGCCCGCGGCCGCGCAACACGCCAGTCTCCAGCAGCAGGATCATGTCGGGTCCGGGCACCACGTAGACGATCAGCAAGGCCCCTAGAAACATCGCCATATCCGCCATTTCCCCGCTCCTTTTCGTCCTGTCCCAGGCGATCATTCTAGGAAAACGAGGCTGGCATGTGCATCCTATTCATGCCATTGGACTTATGATGATTGGCATATTCCGCCAATCAAATAAACCCAATCCTTATTTCATGCCAAAACGCGAATTGGACGCCTACGACCGCCGCATCCTCGAGGCGCTGCAGCAGAACGGCCGGCTGACCAACGTCGAACTGGCCGAACAGATCGGCCTGTCCCCTTCGCCCTGCCTGCGGCGGGTGCGGCTGCTGGAAGAGGCCGGCGTCATCCAGGGATACGAAGCCCGCCTGGCGCCGGACGAAGTCGGCCTGGGCCTGACCGTCTTCGTCGGCATCAAGGTGGAGCGGCACCACGAACGCGACTCCGCCCTGTTCCGCGAGGAAGTCAGCACCTTGCCGGAAGTCGTCGCCGCGCACCTGGTGTCTGGCGAATCCGACTTCCTGCTGCAGGTCGTGGTGCCCGACCTGCGCGCCTACGAACGCTTCCTGCTGGGCACGCTATTGAAGCTGCCCGGCGTGAAGGACATACGCAGCAACTTCGCGATCCAGACCGTCAAGCCGCAAAGTCCGCTGCCGCTGGATCATCTGGCGAAATAGGCGCGCCGCACTCCCGTTCGCGAGGACGGAATCAAGCCATCGCCGCCGCGGCCCGGTCCACCGCCTGCGAGCGGCGCTCGAAGCGCGCCTGCGACATCTCCAGATAGCGCTGCACCACGGCCGGCTCCGAGGTCTGGGGCGTGCCCCCGGGAAACGGCGGCTTGGGGTCGTATTCGATCTGCAGCTGGATCAGCTTGGCCACGTCCTCGCCGCACAGGTCCGCCACCACCTTCAGCCCCATGTCGATGCCGGAGGTCACGCCGCCGGCGGTGTACAGCTTGCCGTCCACGCACATGCGCTCGTCGCTGGGGATGGCGCCGAAGCGCGACAGCAGTTCGCGCGCGCGCCAGTGACTGGACGCGCGCTTGCCGCGCAGCAGGCCAGCCGCGCCCAGCAGCAGCGAACCGGTGCAGATGCCGAATACGTAGCGCGCCGCCAGCCCCTGCGCGCGCGTGAACGCTACCCAGTCGGCGTCGACAATGGCATCATCCGTGCCCGGCCCGCCTGGCACCACCAGCAGGTCGCAGGGCGGCGCCGATACGATGGTCTGCGTAGGCACGAAACACAGCCCGCGATCGCTGCGCACCGGATCGCGCGTTTTTGCGACAAAATCCACGGTAAAGCCCGGCGCGCCCGCCAGCACTTCGTATGGCCCGGTCATATCCAGCTGGGTCAGCCCTTCGAACAAGAGAAAATTCACATGCATGACGATGCTCCGTTAGAAACGACGACTTCCAGCATAGGCGGACGCGCCAGGACGCGCGCGCCAAATACGGCCCCGGATGCGCCACTGCGCGTGCTGTTCGTCCTGTACGACGGCTTCCAGCCGCTGGATCTGGCCGGCCCCTGGCAGGCCTTCAGTTCGGCCAACGAGGAAGCCGGCCGCAAGCTCTACCGCCTGGGCACCATCGCCGCCGCGCCGCTGGTCGCCACCTGGGAACAGGGCCTGCGCATGCAGGTGGACGGCATCTTTGCCGACGATGCCGACGAGCCCCTGGACATGATGTTCGTGCCCGGCGGCCCCGGCGCGGATCTCGCGGGCGCCCATGGCGAGACGCGCGCCTGGCTGCGGCGCCGCGACGCGGATGCCGGGCGCACCTGCAGCGTATGCACCGGCGCCTTCGTGCTGGCCGCCGCCGGCCTGCTGGACGGCCGCGCCGTCACCACCCACTGGCGTTCGGCCGACCGGCTGCGCCAGCTTCACCCCGCCCTGCGCGTCGACGACGACCGCATCTACGTCGAAAGCGGCAAATACTGGACCTCGGCCGGCGTCACCGCCGGCATCGACCTGGCGCTGGCGCTGATCGAACGCGACTTCGGCGCGGACCTGTCGCAGCGGGTCGCGCGCCGCCTGGTGGTCTTCATGCGCCGCAACGGCGACCAGCGCCAGTACAGCCAGGCGCTGCGCTTGCAGGACCGCGTGGCCGCGCCGTTCCGGGATCTGGTGGAAAAAATCGAGGCGCAGCTATCGGCGCGCTGGTCGGTCGACGACATGGCCGACGCCTGCCAGATGTCGCGCCGCACCTTCCAGCGCAAATTCGCCGCGCATTTCGGCGTGGCGCCCACGGAAGTGCTCAAGCGCCTGCGCCTGGAGCGGGCGCAGGCGCTGGCGGCGTCCGGCAAGGTGTCCAGGAAGGAAATGGCGCGCGAGTTCGCCATCCACGCGCCCGCGCAAGGCACGGTGGGGCAAGCCTGAGCCACCGCGCAACGCAGCAGGCGGCTAGCCGGCAAGCCCCACCGACACTCCCCCGCACACATACAGCATCTGTCCCGTCATGAAGCCCGCCCGCGGGTCCATGAACATCGACACCGCATGCGCCACTTCTTCGGGCTGGCCCACGCGCCCCACCGGGATCGCCGCCTCCAGCGCCAGCGTCTGCGGCGCGCCCGGCGGGTTGGACTGGTTGAACAGTTCGGTCGCGATGGGTCCGGGCGCCACGGTGTTCACCGTGATGCCGCTGCCCGCCAGCTCCAGCGCCCAAGTCCGCGTCATCCCGGCCAACGCCGCCTTGGACGCGCCGTAAACGGTGCGCCCGTCCTTGCCCAGCGCGGCGCGGCTGCCGATGTTCACCACCCGCCCATAACCCGCCGCCCGCATCCCGGGCAGCAGGGCCTGCATCAGCAGCACCGGCGCCGTGACGTTCAGCGCCATGATCCGGGCCATCTGCTCCTGGGTCACGTCGCCGATGCGCGCGACCTGGATCATGCCGGCGTTGTTGACCAGATGCAGGACCCGGCGTTCGGCCGCCAGTTCCTGCGCGGCGGCGATGGTGGCCGCGGGGTCGCCCAGGTCGACCGAGCGGAACGTCTCGCCGGGCAAGAGCGCCGCAGGCGCGCCGCGGCTGAAGTTGACGACATCGAAGCCATCTTCGATCAGGCGCGCGATGATGGCGCGGCCTATGCCCCGGCTGCCGCCGGTGACCAGTGCGGTGGGCGTATTCATTGCGCGGTGATTCCCTTGTCCTTGATGAGTCCGCCCCACTTCTTGCGCTCCCCGGCCTCGAAGGCCGCCAGGTCCGCGCCGAAGAGCGTGCCGGGCTTGGCGCCCATTGCCGCGAAATTGGCGGCGACGGCGGGATTCTTCAGGCCGCTGCGCGCGGCTTCGATCAACTGTTTGACCACGGACTCCGGCGTGTTGCGCGGGGCGTAAAGTGCAAACCAGGCGGTGACGTCAAAGCCCGGCAGTCCCGATTCGGCCACGGTGGGCAGGTTGGGCACCGAGGCGTCGCGCGCGGCCGACGTGATGGCCACGCCCCGCACCAGGTTGCCGTCCTTGATCTGCGCCAGCGCGCCGGGCAGGTTGTCGAACAGCAGGTCGACCTGCCCGCCCGCCACCGCGGGCAGCGACGCGGACGTGCCCTTGAACGGCACGTGCAGCATGGTCACGCCGGCCATGGCCTCGAAATAGGCGCCGGTCAGGTGCACCGATGACCCGATGCCCGGCGACGCATAGGTCAGCTTCTTGTCCTTGGACTGCTGGGCCGCCTTGATCACGTCGGCCACCGTCTTGTAGGGCGATTTGGCGCTGACGGCAATGACGTTGGGCGTGGTGGAAACCAGCGCGATCGGCACCAGGTCGCGCTCGGGGTCGAACGCCATGTTGTTGTAGAGGAACTGGTTGATGGTCTGGGTGCCGATGGTGCCCAGGCCCAACGTATAGCCGTCGGGCTTGGCGCGCGCCACGTAGGCCATGCCGATATTGCCGCCCGCGCCGGGCTTGTTCTCGACCAGCACGGTCTGCTTCAGGCCCGGCTCCAGCGCGTGGGCGATGGCGCGGCCGAAGATGTCGGCGCCGCCGCCCGGCGGATACGGCACGACGACGGTGACGGGATGGTCGGGATAGCCGGCGGCGTGCGCCGCGGGCAAGGTCAGGAAGGCCAGCGCGGCCAGGGCCGGCGCAGTGATCGCCAACCTGCGGTGCAGGAATTGCGTCATGGGCTTGTCTCCTATCGAACCCGCTGATTGCGGATTTCTTTTTAAAGTACGTAAATACGTACTATATTCATAAGAACATGGAAAACCTCCCGGAGACAAGCAGATGAAACGCTGGACCCAACGCCCCGCAGGCTCCACCTGGGGCGACTTCGGCCCGGATGACGAGATCGGCCGCCTGAATCTGCTGACCGAGGAAAAAGTGCTGCAGGCGGTGCGGGAAGTCCGCACGGGCAAGGTGTTCTGCCTGTCCCTGCCGCTGGACCTGCCGGGCGGCAATGTGCTGAACCCGCGCCGCCATCCGCCGACGCTCAAGCCCACCTTCCGCGAAGGCACGCCCTACCTGAACTTCCAGATGTCGCAGGTGCAGCCCGAGGCCGTGGACGTGCTGTCCGACGACCAGGTCACGCTGTCCATGCAGTACTCCACCCAGTGGGACGGCCTGTGCCACGTGGGCGCCCTGTTCGACATCCAGGGCGATGGCGAGGCGCGCCGCGTCTACTACAACGGCTACGCGGCCGGCGTGGATGTGTTCGGCGGCGCCGACCCCGACAACTCGGCCCAAGCCTGCTGCCCGCCCGGCGGTTCTTACGCGCGCAAGCTCGGCATCAACCGCTACGCCGAAAAAGGCATGCAAGGCCGCGGCGTGCTGGTGGATCTGGCGCGCGCCTACGGCCCCGGCCGCACGGTCGTCGACCTGGCGGGCCTGCAGAGCGCCATGCGGGCGCAGAACGTCACGGTCGAGCGCGGCGACATGCTGGTGCTGCGCACGGGTTTTGCCGAAGCGATCGTGGCCATGGACGGCCAGCCCGACCCGCACAAGCTGGAGCAGACCGGCGCCGTGCTGGACGGCTCCGACCCGGCGCTGCTGGACTGGATCACGCAATCCGGCATCGCCGCGATCTGCGCCGACAACTACGCGGTCGAAGCCTATCCGGCGCGCACCTCCGGCCCCGGGCACTCGATCCTGCCGCTGCACCACCATTGCCTCTTCAAGCTGGGCCTGCCGCTGGCCGAACTCTGGTACCTGAAGGACCTGGCCGACTGGCTGCACGCGCAGGGCCGCAACCGCTTCCTGCTGACCGCTCCGCCCTTGCGCATGCCTGGCGCGGTGGGATCTCCCGTGACGCCCATCGCCACGGTGTAAGCCATGAACCTGCCGTACTCGATCTTCTCCGAACACCTGGACGCGCTGGCCGCGCGCCAGCCCGACGCGCCGCTGCTGATCGACCAGGACCGGCCCATCAGCGCCGCCCAACTGCGGGCGCAGAGCCGCGCGCTGGCCGCGGGCCTTGCGCGCATCGGCGTGCGCCCCGGGCAGCGCGTGGCGGTCTGGCTGCCCAACTGCGCCGCCTGGGTGGAATCCTTCCTGGCCTGCGCGCACCTGGGCGCGCTGGTGCTGGCGGTCAACACGCGCTTCCGGGCGCTGGAGCTGGCCGACATCCTGGGGCGCGGCAAGGCGGACTGGCTGGTGTTCTGGCCGGGATTCAAGGGCATAGACTTCCAGGGCATCCTGGGCGAGGTTGCGCCGGAACATCTGGCGCGCCTGCAAGGCGTGATCGCGCTGACCGACGCCGGCGAGGCGCTGCCCGCCAGCCTCCATGGCAAGCCGGCGCACCGTTACCAGGACCTGCTGTCCTGCAGCGATACGCCGCCGCCGGCCCAGCCCAATGCGGGCGTGCTGTGCTTCACCACGTCCGGCACCACCTCCAAGCCCAAGTTCGTGCTGCACGACCAGCGCACGCTGTTGGACCACGGCGCGGCCGTGGCGCGGGCCTATGGCTATGACGACCAGAGCTGCGTGCTGGCCAGCGCGCCGTTCTGCGGCGCCTTCGGCTTCGCGACGCTGGTCGGCGGTCTGGCGCAAGGCGCGCCCGTGGTCTGCGCGCCCGTGTTCGACGCAGCCCAATCCTCTGCTGCGGTGCGCCGCCACGCGGTGACGCATACCTACGCCAACAATGAGGCCCTGGTCGGCATGATGCGCGCCGCAGCCCATGGCGACTTCGCCTCCGCGCGGCTGTTCGGCTTCGCCAGCTTCACGCCGGCGCTGGACAACATGCTGGACCTGGCCCGCGAGGCCGGCGTGCCGCTTACCGGCCTATACGGATCCAGCGAGCTGGTGGCCCTGGTCGCCGGCCAGCCGCGCGTCGCGGCCGAGGGCGACGTGTCCGTGCGCCACCAGCCGGGCGGCACGCTGATCTACCCGGATGCCCGGGTGCGCGCGCGCGATCCCGCCACGGGCGAGGTGCTGCCGCATGGCCAGTCCGGCGAACTCGAAATCCTCTCGCCCAGCCTGATGCGGGGCTATCTGGACAACCCCGAAGCCACCCGCGGCGCCTGCACGGAGGACGGCTACTTCAAGACGGGCGATCTCGGCTACACGCTGAACCCGCGCCAGTTCGTATTCCAGACCCGCATGGGCGATTCGCTGCGCCTGTCCGGCTTCCTGGTCAATCCGGTGGAAATCGAGCAGGTAGTCGAAACCCTGCCGGGCGTGCGCGCCTGCCAGGTGGTCGGCGCCACCCAGAAGGGCAAGACCGTGCCCTACGCCTTCGTGCTGCTGCACCCGGGCGCCGCGCCCGACCCGGCGGGCTGGACGGCTGCGTGCAAAGCCGCGATGGCGGGTTTCAAGACGCCGGCGGGCTTTACCGTGCTGGAGACATTCCCCTCGGTGGAAAGCGCCAACTCGGTCAAGATCCAGAAGCACCGGCTGCGAGAAATGGCCGATGCCATGCTCGCCGCTCCGACCACGACGCCCTCTGCCTGAACATGCCCGACCCCAAGCTCTTCTCGCGCAGTCCCCAGCCGCTGTATCTGCAGGCGGCGGCGCTGTTTCGCAGCAATATCCAGAACCGCACCTGGCGGCCGGGCCAGCAGATCCCGCCGCTGGAAGCGCTGATGGAAACCTACGGCATCTCGCGGGCGACCATCCGCCAGGCGTTCGGCCTGCTGGAAGACGATGGCCTGATCCGACGGTCGCGCGGCTCGGGCACTTTCGTCAATGCCGAATTGCCAGAAACGCCCACCCTGCTGATTCCCAAGACCTGGGCCGAAACCGTGGAACTCAGCAACCAGCTGGGCACGGTATCACTGGTGGAGTCCAGCGCCGATTCGCCCTTGCCCGACACGCTGGGCATGCCCTGCGGCGCGGACCGCAGCGGCAGCTTCCAATACCTGCGGCGCGTGCACACCACCGATGGCGCCCCCTTCTGCTACAGCGAGGTCTTCCTGGACAGCGTGCTGTTCCGCAAGCACCGCGCCCGCATCCGCAAGAGCACCGTGGCGCCGGTGCTGGACCAGTTCTACGGCGCGCGCATCAGCGAAGCGCGCCAGGTGCTGAACGTGATCGAAGCCGGCCAGGAGTCCGCCGAGTCCCTACAGATCCCCGTGTCGTCGCCCGTGGCGGAAATACGCCGCTACGCCTGCATCGACGGCCGCGTGGTGTATTTCGCGCGGCTGGAATTCCCGTTCCGCAAGGTGCGGATGGAATTCGACCTGCTGTCCCACCGCTAGACCGCTTTCACCACAAGGAGCCTCCCCACCGCGACCCGCCAGCGCAAGGCCAGAACAGAGCACCGCAGCAGATCCCCCAAGCGCCAGCAGTATCCGAACAAGATCCGGCATAAAGGAGACTAACCATGAAATGCCGTAGAACCCCCCGGATTTCCCTGAAGTTGCGCAGTACGCTAGCCCTGTTATCCGCCATCGCCGCCGCGCCCTGCGCCATGGCGCAGGCGATCTCCGACGACGTGGTCCGCCTGGGCCTGATCCTGGACATGAGCGGGGTGTACGCCGACGTCACGGGCAAAGGCAGCGCGACCGCGGCCGAAATGGCCATCGCCGACTTCGGCGGCACGGTGCTGGGCAAGAAGATCGACCTGATGGTGGTGGACCACCAGAACAAGGCCGACATCGCCGCTGCCAAGGCGCGCGAGTGGTACGACACCCAGAAGGTCGACGCCATCATGGACGTGGCGGGTTCCGCCCCCGCGCTGGCCGTGCTGGAAGTGGCCCGCGAGAAAAAGAGGATCGTGGTATTCAGCGGGCCCGGCACCGAGCGCATCACCAACGACCTGTGCTCGCCCTATTCCGTGCACTACACCTACGACACCTGGTCGCTGGCCAACACCACGGCGCGCGCCACGGTCGAGCAAGGCGGCAAGAGCTGGTACTTCCTGACGGCCGACTACGCTTTCGGCCACACCTTGCAGGCGTCCGCCACCGAAGTCGTCAAGGCCAACGGCGGCACCGTGCTGGGCGCATCGCGCCACCCGCTGGGCTCCAGCGACTTCGCCTCGTACCTGCTGCAGGCCCAGGCCAGCCGCGCGCAGATCGTGGGCCTCGCCAACGCCGGCGGCGACACGGTCAACGCCATCAAGGCCGCCAGCGAATTCGGGCTGACCAAGGGCGGCCAGAAGATGGCCGGACTGCTGCTGTACATCAACGACATCCACGCCATCGGCCTGGACGCGGCCGCCGGACTGACGCTGACCGAAGCCTTCTACTGGGACATGAACGACCAGACCCGGGCCTGGTCCCAGCGCTACTACGACAAGCTCAAGAAAATGCCCAACATGAGCCAGGCTGGCACGTATTCGTCGGTGATGCACTACCTGAAGTCGGTGCAGGCGGCGGGCACCGACGAACCGACGGCAGTGATGAAGCAGATGAAGTCCATGCCCATCAACGACTTCTTCGCCGCCAACGGCCGCATCCGCGAGGACGGCCGCATGGTGCACGACATGTACCTGTTCGAGGTGAAGAAACCGTCCGAGTCCAAGCGGCCCTGGGACTACTACAAGCTGGTGGCCACCCTGCCCGGCGACCAAGCCTTCATGCCGCTGTCGCGCTCGTCCTGCCCGCTGGTGAAGAAGTAGCGGTGACGCGGGCGCCCGGTGGGCGCCCGCCATGTCATGCCCGCAGCTTGCGGTCCAGTTCCAGCACGGATTGGTACAGCACGCGGGTGCCGTCCAGCAGCTGCGCGGGCTCGATCCATTCTTCCGGACAGTGGCTGCGGCCGTTCAGGCAAGGGATGAAGATCATGCCGATGGGGCCGGTGGGCGCCATGTAGACCGCGTCGTGGCCCGCGCCGCTGGGCAGGCGCATGGAGGCGTAGCCCAGTTGGTCGGCGGCGGCCTGCACCGCGTCCATCACCAGCGGCGTGCAGTCCGTGGGCCGCGCGCGGCTCAGCTGCGTGAAGCTTGCGGACAGGCGCAACGCGGTCAGGTCGGCGGCCACGCCGGCCATTAGCGTTTCGGGGAAGGCGTCCAGCACCGCGTCGCTGTCGCTGCGCATTTCCAGCGTCAGCTCGACCCGGCCCGGCACCGCGTTGGCGGCGTTGGGCGTCATGGACAAACGGCCCACGGTGGCGACCACGTAATGCGGATTGCCGCTGGCCGCGCTGGCCTGGCGGTGGGCGGCGTCGATGATGCGGGCCGCGCCCACCAGGGCGTCGCGGCGGATGTCCATGGGCGTGGTGCCGGCATGGTCGGGCTGGCCTTCCACCGTGATCAGCACGCGGCGGATGCCGACGATGTTGGTGACCACGCCGATGGGCAGGCCGCGGCTTTCCAGCACCGGGCCTTGTTCGATATGCAGTTCGACGAAGGCGGCAGTGCCGCCCGGGCCGCGCAGCGGCGCGCCCAGCGCCGAGGGGTCGCCGCCGATGCGGGCAATGCCAGCCGCCAGCGTTTCGCCATCGGGGTTGCGGGCCTCCAGCATGTCGGGCGTCAACTGGCCGCAGAGCGCGCGGCTGCCGACGCAGGAAATGCCGTAGTCGCTGGGTTCCTCGGACAGGAAGTCGATGACCTCGAAGGGGTGTTCCAGCTGCACGCCTTGCTCGCGCAGGGTGTGGGCGACTTCGATGCCGGCCAGCACGCCGATGATGCCGTCGAAGCGGCCCCCGGCCATCACGGTGTCGCAATGCGAGCCGGTGGCGATGGGCTTGCGCGCGGGATCGCGCCCGGCCAGCGTGCCTATCAGGTTGCCGCCGGCGTCCAGGCGGGTCGTGAGGCCCGCGGCCTCGAATTCGCTGCGCAGCCAGGCGCGGGCTTCGTCGAACAGCGGCGAGAACGCGCGGCGGGTCCAGGGGACGTCGGGCAGGGTGTATCGGGACAGGGTTTCGACGCGGGCCCAGAGGCGCTCGGCGTTGAGGGCAGGAAATTGCACAGGCATTGCCGTGTCCCTCAAGCCTGGCGCGGGCGCAGGAAGCGGCCGTCGCCCTTCTGGTTGACGATGCGCTTGCCGTCGTAGACCTGCTGGCCGCGGCACCAGGTGCCCGCGACGCGCACGGTGAACTCGCGGCCTTCGAACGAACTCCACTGCACCGCCGACAGGCTGGCCGACGGATCAAAGGCATAACGTTCCGGCTTGAGGATGACGATGTCGGCGTCCTTGCCCACCTCCAACGAGCCCTTGCGGTCATCCAGCAGGAAGTGCTGTGCGGGGTTGCGGCTCAGTTGGCGCACCACCATGGACGGCGCGATGCCATGCTCTTCGCAGCCCGTCCAGAAGGCGGGCAACAGCGTTTCCAGGCCAGGGCCGCCGGAAGAGTTCTTGAATACGTTCGGGTTCTGCTTGCGCTCGAGGCCCCAACTGACATGGTCCGACGACACGAAGGTGCATTCGTCCCGGGCGATATGGGTCCAGAGCAGATCGACCTCGGCCTGGGGCCGGATCGGCGGATAGTGCTTGGTTTTCGCGCCGAAGCGGCGGCTGTGCTCTTCATGGTTCAGCATCAGGTACTGCACGCAGGTTTCAATGCTGGCGCGGTGGCCGTTGCGGCGGTACATATTGCAGATCTCGAACCCGCGGGAAGTCGACACGTGCACCGCGTGGGCGCGCGCGCCGGTTTCGGCGCCTATCTCGTAAATCAGCGCCGTCGCCAGGTTCTCGATCAGCGGCGTATGGGCCCGCATGAACGCGTCCCAACCGGTGTCGTCCGCCTCGATCAGCCGCGCAATGTTCTTGCGGGTCAGTTCCTGCATCTGGTTGTGCACGCCGCACACCAATCCGGACGGAGCAATCAGGCGGAAGGCTTCGTACAGGTCGTCTTCCTCGATGCGGGGAAAACGGCCGGGGGTGGCTTCGAAGGTGGAGAACTTGAAGGCGCATACGCCGCCTTCGATGAGACCCGCCGCGGCTCCCAGGCCATGCTGCGTGTTCAGGGTGCCGAACAGCGCCACGTCCACGTGGCAATCGCGCTCGACCTCGGCGATCTTGGCGTCCAGCTGCGGGCGCGACGCCACGGGTTCCGGATCGTCGTAGGGCATGTCGACCATGACCGTGACCCCGCCGGCGGCTGCCGCGCGCGACGCCCAGCCCAGCCCTTCCTGGTTCAGCTGGCTGCCCGAGTGCACCTGGCCGTCGACCACGCCAGGCACGATCCACTGGCCGCGCGCATCCACGCTGTCGCGGCCCGCCGGGGCCGCGCCAGCGCCGCGCGCCGCGATCTTGCCGTCCGTAACCGCCAGCCAACCGTCCATCGCCACGCCATCCGGGTCGACGATATTGCCGCGCACCACCAAATCGAAATCGCTCATGACCGCCACCATCCTGTGTTGAGTGCAGGCAGTGTAGGAGCGGCGACCCAAAACGTCTTATGCTTATATGTGCGTGAGAATTAACATCAGGTTAAGCATATGAAATTGAATCTGCGGCAGATCGAAGTTTTCCGGGCGATCATGCTCAGCGGCTCCATCAGCGGCGCATCCAAGCTTCTGTTCGTGTCCCAGCCCGCGGTCAGCCGGCTGATCGCCTACACGGAGCAGCGCCTGGGCCTGATGCTGTTCCAGCGCATCAAGGGCCGGCTCTACCCTACCCCTGAAGCCCACCGGCTGTTCGTGGAGGTCACCGCGCTGTACCAGAACGTGCAACGCGTCAACGAAGTGGCCGAGAACCTGGCGGAAAACCGCGAAGGCCAGTTGCGGCTATCCTGCAGCCCCAGCCTCGGCCAATCCCTGCTGCCGCGCGCGATCGCGCAGTTCCGGCGGCAATTCCCGGAAGTGCGCATCGTCCTGCAGACCTTGATCCCCGCGGTGATGCTGCAGTCGCTGTTGACGCAGCAGGTGGAACTGGGCGTGGCCTACATGCCGGTGGACCACCCCAGCCTGGCGTGGCAGCCGCTATACGAAAATCAGATCGTGGCGGTGCTGCCCAAAGGACACCCGCTGGCGGCGCGCGGCCGCGTGACGGTGCACGATCTGGCCGAAGAGCCTCTGATCGGCTATAGCGCGGACATTCCCTTCGGCATGTTGATCAACAAGCTGTTCGGCGGCGAGCACGCGCAACCCGAACCGCGCATCGAGGTCCAGCAGGCCCACGTCGCCTGCGCCCTGGTGCAAGCCGGCGCCGGCGTGGCGCTGGTGGACGAGATCACGGTGGCCGGGCCGATCTGGTCGGACGTGGTGACCCTGCCGATCATCGGCACAGTGAATGCGCCGGTGAATGTGTTCCACCTCCAGCTCCAGCCCCTGTCTCGACTGGCGTTGGCCTTCATCGACGTGCTCCATAAGCTCGACCAGCGCGGCTAAATCAAGCTGTCACCCCGATCAAGAGCCTAGGGATATCCCTCAGGCGCTTTTCCATCTGCCCAACTGCCCCGCTATGAGCGTACCCCGCAATTAACATCATGTTATGTATAAAGCATAAAAGGTAATACGACATTATTGATCCTGCTTCCTATGATCCTCCCGTCCATCCCGCAACCGTCGCGGGAATCATTGAAATCAGCAATCGGGAGGAAAGGCGCCATGGGAAGAATTTTGACGATGCAGGATGTCGAGGCTGCGGTTCGCGGCGGGTCGGTATTCGCCTGCGGCGGAGGCGGGTGGGCCGAGCACGGGCGTGAGCTGGGCTCGCTTGCCGTCACCATCGGCCGCCCTGAACTGGTGACCATGGACGAGGTGCCGGACGAGGCGTGGATCGCCACGGCGGCTGCAATTGGCGCGCCGGGCGGACTGACCGACTGGCAAATGCTGGGCATCGATTACGTCAAGGCCGCACAACGGCTGCAGGACGCGCTCGGAGAGCGCATCTACGGACTGATCATCGGCCAGAACGGCATGTCCAGCACCCTGAACGGCTGGCTGCCTTCGGCCGTGCTGGGCACCAAGGTCGTCGATGCCGTGGGCGACATCCGCGCACACCCCACCGGCGACATGGGTTCGCTGGGACTGGCAGGCAGCCCCGAACCGATGATCCAGTGCGCCGTGGGCGGCAACCGCGCCAGCAACTCCTATATGGAACTGACCGTGCATGGCGCCACCGGCAAGGTATCGCCGGTGCTGCGCAAGGCGGCCGACATGGCGGGCGGCTTCATCGCCAGTTGCCGCAATCCCATCCGCGCGTCCTACGTGCGCCGCCACGCGGCCCTGGGCGGCATCAGCAAGGCGCTGGCCTTGGGCGAGGCCATCATCGCCGCGCAGCCGCGCGGCGGCAGCGCCGTCATCGATGCGATCTGCAAGGCCACGCAGGGCGAGATCATCGCCTCCGGAAAGGTGGTGCGCAACACGCTGCGCTACACCGAAGAGGCCTTCGACATCGGCACCGTCGAAATCGGCGAAGGCGCCTCCAAGCGCGTCATCCATGTGATGAACGAGCACATGGCGATGACCGACGGCCAGGGAGAACGGGTCGCCTGCTACCCGGATGTGATCACCACGTTGGACAGCGATGGCAACCCCGTCAGTGCGGGCAAGCTGCGCGAGGGCCTGCAAGTCAGCGTCCTGCATGTGCGCAAGCAGCACATTCCCCTCTCTTCCAGTGTGACAGACCCCTCGGTCTACCCCATCGTGGAAAAGGCGCTGGGCATGAACTTCACCGACTACGCATTGGCATCCTGAGGCAAACGGCGTGAAACGAGAATTCAACATCCCCGGCGGCAACACCCTGCGCTGCAAAGGCTGGCGCCAGGAAGCGCTGCTGCGCCTGCTGGAAAACGTGCTGGCGGTAGGCGAAGACCCGGCCAACCTGGTGGTCTACGCCGCGCTGGGCCGGGCCGCCCGCGACTGGCCCGCGCATGACGCCATGGTCCAGGCCCTGCTGGAGCTGGAGGAAGACCAGACGCTCATCGTCCAATCGGGCAAGCCCATCGGCGTGCTGCGCACGCATCCGCAAGCGCCGATCGTGATCATGGCCAACTGCAACATGGTCGGCCAGTGGGCGCACGCCGAGAACTTCTACCAGATGGAACGCGACAATCTGATCTGCTGGGGCGGGCTGACGGCGGGCGACTGGCAGTACATCGGCTCGCAGGGCGTGATCCAGGGTACCTACGAGATCTTCTCGCGCATTGCCGAACGCCACTTCGACAACGATCTGCGCGGACGCTTCATCCTGACGGCGGGCATGGGCGGCATGGGCGGCGCGCAGCCGCTGGCCGGCCGCATGGCGAACGCCGCCATCCTCACGGTGGAGATCAACCCCGAGCGCATCGAGAAACGCATCAAGGCGGGCTTCCTCGAACGCCGTGCCGACACCCTGGACGAGGCCCTGGACCTGATCCGCGCCGCACAGGCCCGCCGCGAACCCATTTCGGTCGGCCTCCTGGGCAATGCCGCGGATATCTACCCCGAAATCCTGGCCCGCGGCATCGTGCCCGATATCGTCACCGACCAGACCTCGGCGCACGACCTGGTCTACGGCTACATACCCGCCGGGCATACGCTGGAACAGGTGGCCGAGATGCGCCGCGACGACGTGCCCGGCCTGATGGAGGCCAGCCGCGCCTCCATCGTGCGCCACGTCACCGCCATGCTGGGATTCAAGGACCGGGGCTCGGTCGTGTTCGACAACGGCAACCTCATCCGCACCCATGCGAAACAGGGCGGCGTCGAACGCGCCTTCGAAATCCCGGTCTTCACCGAAGCGTTCCTGCGGCCCTTGTTCGCGCGCGCCATCGGTCCGTTCCGCTGGATCGCGCTGTCGAACGACGCAGACGACATCCGCAAGATCGACGACTTCCTGCTGCAGCGCTTCCCCGACAACTTCATCGTTTCCAACTGGATCCGGCTGGCACGCAAGGAAGTGCCGTTCGAAGGCCTGCCCGCCCGCATCGCCTGGCTCGGACACGGCGAGCGCACCGAGCTGGCGCTGGAAGTGAACCGGATGGTGCGCGAAGGCGTGCTCAGCGCGCCCGTCGCCTTCACGCGGGACCATCTTGATGCTGGCGCCATGGCCCATCCGAACATCATGACGGAAAACATGCGCGACGGTTCCGACGCCATCGCCGACTGGCCGCTGCTCAATGCCATGATCAATTGCTCGTCCAGCGCCGACCTGGTGGCGATCCACTCCGGCGGCGGCGGATACAGCGGCTACATGACCAGCGCTGGCGTCACGGTGGTGGCGGACGGCACCGATGCCGCCGACCAGCGGCTGCGTCTGTCGATGACCAACGACACGGCCAGCGGCGTGCTGCGGTATGCGGATGCGGGCTACGAAGACGCGCTGGACGAAGTGCGCAGGAAGAACATCGCACGAATCGACACCACCCGATACAGCCACAGCAGCCCTGGACAGAGCGACTAGCGACCGTGGACGGCACGATGCTTGAAGGCGTGCGCGTGCCGCCGCAGGGCCAAGGGGCGGCGGCTCATTTTCAGTTTTTTTCAGAGCGTGCTCCAAGCACGCATGATTCCAGGGGAAAGCAATGAAAGACATCACGATCAATCCGGCAGCCGGGGCTCCACCCGGCCGTCCGGCACATCAGGCCACGGCGCAGGAGCGCAGCGGCCGCAAGGCAGTGATTGCCGCGTCGGCCGGCAATGCCCTCGAATGGTATGACTTCACCGTCTATGCCCTCTTCGCTGTCTACATCGGGCAGAACTTTTTCCATAATTCCGATCCCACCGTGCAATTGATGGCCTCGTTCCTGGCCTTCGGGCTGGGCTTCGTGGTGCGTCCCCTGGGCGCGTTGGTGCTGGGTTCCTATGGCGACCGGGCCGGGCGCAAGGCGGCGCTGACCTTGACCATCATGCTGATGGCCGTGGGCACATTGCTGATCGCCGCGGCGCCGCCCTATGCCGCGATCGGCGTGGGCGCCCCGCTGCTGATCGTCTGCGGCCGAGTGCTGCAAGGCTTCTCGGCCGGCGGCGAGGTCGGTGGCGCCACCGCCTTCCTGGTCGAGCATGCGCCGGAAGGCAAGCGCGGCCAGTATGCCTCTTGGCTGCAGGCCAGCATGGGCATTTCCAACTTGCTGGGCGCGCTGGTCGCGACCGTGGTCACCACGCTGCTGACGGAACAACAGGTCGGAGAATGGGGTTGGCGCGTGCCGTTCATCATCGGCCTTGCGATCGCGCCTGTGGGCCTTTGGATGCGCCGGGCGCTGGACGAAACGCCGCATTTCCGCGAAGAGCAGGCGCGCCAGGCGCAACAAGGCGGCCAGGTCAAGGCGCCGCTGCTGTCGGTTCTGCGGGACTATCCCAAGGAGCTGCTGACCGGCCTGTGCATGTCGGTGCTCTGGGCCGTCGGCCCCTACGCGCTGATCATTTTCATGCCCATCTATGTGCAGAAATCGCTGGGGTTCGCCAGTTCACAGGCCTTCACGGCAGCGCTCGTGGGCAATCTGTTCCTGATCGGGGGTTGCGTATTCTCCGGCACGCTGTCGGACCGTTACGGGCGCCGCACCGTGCTGCGCGCAGCGGCGCTGATCCTGCTGCTCGCGGTCTACCCGCTGATGATGTGGCTGAAGGCATCGCACACCCTGGGCACGCTGATCGTGGTGCAGTCGCTGTTCTGCCTGATGGTGGCCATGTACGTGGGCGTGGCCCCCGCGGCACTGTCCGAAGTATTTCCCACCGCCGTGCGCTCTTCGGGCATGTCCCTGGCGTACAACACGGCGGTCACGGTCCTGGGCGGATTCGCACCCGCCATTCTTACCTGGATCACCTACACCACGGGCGTGGCGTTCGCACCCGCGCTGTACGTCATGGGAGCCAGCGTGGTTGCGCTGATTGCATTGACCGTTCTGCCGCAGGGTCGCCATGTTTAAGGTAACCAAGACACTGGCCGCGGCTGCGGCACTCGCGTTGGCCGGCTTTTGCTCGACGCCGCTGGCGGCGGAATCGCCGCGGACCACCGAGCTGGTGCTGCTGGGGGTGGCCGGCGGCCCGACCTGGTATGGCGCCGAGTCGCCGCACGGGATTTCTTCGGCGGTGCTGGTGGACGGGCGGGCCTATATCGTCGACCTGGGCTCTGGCGCTTACCGCCAGTTGCGCCGCGCCGGCGTCAAACCCGGCGCCGAACAAGCCGTGTTCCTGACCCACCTGCACACCGACCACATCATCGATCTGGCGAACCTGCTGATGTACGACCCCAGCGCCCGCCGCCGCGCCAAGGCATCCATGCAGATATACGGGCCCGGACGGCGCGGCGTCCTGCCGCCGCTCGCGCCCGGCATGAAGGACGACCCGGTGATCCACGCGGAAAACCCTTCCGCGGGCACGCGCGATCTGGTCGAGTCGGTCGTAGCCGGCATGTCGGCCGATCTGAACATACGGGTGCGCAGCGAAGGCGTGCCGGATATCCGGCAATTCTTCCAGGCCCACGACATCGAGGTGCCGGCGGGCGTGGTCAAGAATCCCAACACTGAGCCGGCCCCGCCGATGGAGCCGTTCCCCGTGTGGCAGGACGAACGCGTCAAGGTCAGCGCCATCCTGGTGCCGCACGGGCTGGTGTACCCGAACTTCGCCTACCGCTTCGACACCGAGGCAGGCTCCGTGGTGTTCTCGGGCGATACGGCGGTCAGCGAAAACCTGATCAAGCTGGCCCATGGCGCCGACATCCTGGTGCACGAGGCGATCGACCCGGCCTGGGTCGACCACATCGTCGGCGCCAAGCCCTGGGACGCCCGCCAACAAGCCCTGGCCAAGCAACTGCTGGAGGCCCACACCACGCCGCAGCAAGTGGGCGAAGTCGCCACCCGCGCTGACGTCAAGACGCTGGTGCTGTCGCATCTGGTGCCGGGTGACGCGCCTGCGGAGCATTGGCTGCAGGCGCGCCAGACCTTCCGGGGACCGGTCGTGCTGGGGCAGGACCTGCTGCGCCTGCCCCTGGGCGCGCCGCGCCAACCTTAGTCGCCCTTCGCGCTTTCCTGCTCCACCCCGACACCGCGGACCGCCTGGCGGACCGCGGCGCCGCCGTGCCCGTTTCTTCCTCCCATGCCAGGAGTCGCAATGTCCATGCTGCACTCGCCGTCCTCCCCTGCCCGTCGATATCGGGCGGCCACCCTCCGGTCCACTGGCATCGCCGCGCTGCTGGGCGCCTTGCTGGCGCCCATGGCGGTCGCCGCGGCCGCCTGCGCGCCCGTCACGCTGGACGGCCGCTCGCTTACCCTGGCGCAGATCGAATCCGTGGCCAGGCAAGGCTGCGGCGTGACGCTCGCCGATGAGGCAATGCAGCGCGCGCAACGCTCCTACGACCTGCTGCTGGCGTACGCGCGCCTGGACCGTCCCGTCTACGGACTGAACCGGGGCGTCGGGCTGAACAAGGATCAGACCATCTTCAAGGGAGGAGAAATCTCGCCCGAGGTGCGCAGATTGTCGGAGCAGTTCAACCGCAACTTGCTGCGCTCGCACAGCGCAGCCTACGGGGCCGAGGCGCCGCAGGAACTCACTCGGGCGGCCATGCTCATCCGGCTGAACACCGCGCTGTTCGGCGGCTCTGGCTTACAGCCTGCCGTGCTGCGCCAGTACGCCGAGTTTCTCAATCGGGGCGTCACCCCAGTCATGTTCGGCGAAGGCTCGGTCGGCGAAGCCGACATCACGATACTCCCGCAGATCGGCTTGGCGATGATGGGCGAAGGCCAGGCCTATTACCGCGGCCAGCGCTTGCCCGCCGCGCAGGCATTGCGCCAGGCGGGCCTCGACCCGGTGCAGCCCTTCGGCAAGGACGCCTTGGCCATCGTCAGTTCCAACGCCTATGGCGCGGCCGTGGCATCGCTGGCCGCCCTGGACGTCGCAAGGCTGCTCTCCCAGGCGGATACGGTGGCCGCGCTGTCGCTCGAAGGATTGAACGGCAATCTAGCGCCTATCCTGTCCGCATCACAGGCCCAACGTCCCTACCAGTGGCAAGCGAGTACCGCCGACCATATCAGGACCCTGTTGCAAGGCAGCTCGCTGTGGCGGCAGGATCCGCAGCGCGCGCTGCAGGATCCGCTGAGCTTTCGCACAGTGAGCCAGGCCCACGGCGCGGCGCGAGACATGCTGGATCTGCTGCAGCGGCAACTGCTGCTGCAGATCAACAGTTCCGACGACAACCCCAGCGTGGCGCTGGATGCCCAGCCCGGCGAGCATGCCGACACTTACGAATTGCAGTTCTACGTCACGCAAGGCCCGGTTCGCGGCGCCGTGCTGCCCAATGCCGGTTTCGATCCCAGCGCCTGGGCGCTGCCCTTGCAGGGCATGGGTGTAGCCCTGTCGCAGATAGCGCAATTGTCCGCTCAGCGCACCCTACGGTTGACCGACACGGCCTTCACGGGTCTTCCTCGGTTTCTCAGCCCGGGCAACGGCGCCATCGGTTATGGCCCGATTCAGAAAACAGTGTCGTCGCTTGCCGCCGAGGCAAGAATGCTGGCGTTGCCGATGGTGACCGACGTGCAGCCCCAGGCCGGGAACATCGAAGACGTGGGAACCAATGCGCCAGCCACGGGCCGCAGGCTGGCCGCCCAGATCGACCGGTTGACGATGCTGCTGGCGGTGGAACTGATGCACGCCGCCCAGGCCGTGGACCTGCGCGTGGCCCAGCGCCCTGATTTCCTGGTCGGAGCGGGGACCGGCGCCCTCAGGCGCGAGTTCCGCAAGCAGGTCCCCTACATGGCCGAAGATCGGCGCAACGATGAAGACATCGTCCGCGCCGTTGATTTCCTGGTGCGACACCGCCAACAACTGGCAGGGGCTGGCGCGGCGCCCTGACCCTGCCGCGCTTGTCCGCCGTGGCCGCCTAAGCG
>JALDYL010000315.1:0-4633 GCA_032153965.1 Achromobacter sp.
TAGCGCAATTGCCGCAGATCCATGGCTATACCTTATTAGTATGACGGACATCGTTAAATAGCATTTTACGGCATGGGTGGGCTGTCTCTACCATTCGGGCGGTAGTGAACCTGTGTAGACAAAAACTTCAATAACGAAGACCCAAGCCCATGCCACAGAAAATTCTTGATCATTTGTCCGCGGACGCCGCCAGGTACAGGCAGATACGGCACGACCTGCACGCGCATCCAGAACTGGGTTTTGAGGAACACCGGACGGCGGCGCTGGTCTGCGAGGAACTGCGCCGGCTCTCCATCGGATTCCACACCAATATCGGACGCACCGGCGTGGTCGGATTCATCCCGGGCCGGGACACGAGCAGCGGACGGGCGATAGGCCTGAGGGCGGACATGGACGCGCTCCCCATCCGCGAATGCACGGGGCTGGGGTACGCCTCAGCCGACGACGGAAAAATGCATGCCTGTGGCCACGACGGCCACGTCGCCATGCTGTTGGCCGCCGCCGCCTATCTGCAGCGCACCCGGAATTTCAACGGCGTGGTCTATCTGATTTTTCAACCCGGAGAGGAGGGGCACAACGGCGGGTTGGAGATGGTCAAGGATGGACTGTTCGAACGGTTTCCCATTGAAGAGATATACGCGCTTCACAACTGGCCGGCGTTGCCCTTGGGGACGGTATCCATTCCGGTCGGGCCTGTCATGGCGGCGTCCGATCGCATCACGATCCGGATCCGGGGCAAGGGCGGCCATGGGGGGATTGCGCCTCAACGAACGGTGGACCCGGTCCTGATCGCCGGCCATGTCATCGTTGCGGCGCACTCCATCGTGAGCCGCAACCTGGACCCGCTGGACGCCGGCGTGCTCAGCCTGTGCGCCGTGGCGGGAGGCAATCTGGCCGGCTTCAATGTCATACCGGACGAGGTGGTGCTTACGGGCACCGCCAGATCGTTGCGGCCGGAAGTGCAGCAGGTCCTGCAGGCCCGCCTGCGCGAAACCGTGGAAAGCGTCTCGAGAGGGCTGGGCGGATCGGCGACCCTGGATTATGAGCCGAACGTGCCGGCCACGGTCAATACGGAACCGCAGACCCGCCTGGCCAGGCTGGCGGCGCAGGACGTGGTGGGCGAACAGCATGTCGTCCGGCATCCGATGCCCAGTCTGGGCGGGGAGGACTTCGCCTATATGCTGCGCGAGCGGCCCGGGGCCTATCTGCACCTGGGCACGGGCGATCCGGATCATGTGCACGGGCTGCACACCTCGCACTTCGATTTCAACGATGCCGCCATTCCCATTGGAAGCGCGGTGCTTTCCCGGATAGCCGAAAGAGCGCTGCCGCTGGACAACAACAACTAGGTAGCAGTTGGGAGGAGACTAGACATGAAAAATGCAAAAAAGAAGAGCGCCCCGCGCTGGCTGCAATTGACGGCGGCGATATTTGGCAATGCGCTCGAATGGTATGACTTCGGCGTGTTCGCGGCGATGGCGTTCATCATTGCCAAGGTGTTCTTTCCGGAGGCGGGCGAACATACCGCGCTGCTGCTGACGCTGGCGACGTTCGGAGTCGGTTTCGTCACGCGCCCGATAGGCGGCATTGCCATCGGCATGTACGCAGACCGCAAAGGCAGGAAGTCGGCGCTGCAGCTGATCATTGCATTGATGACGGTGTCCTTGCTCATCATGGTCTTCACGCCGTCGTATGCGACCATAGGCGTCGCCGCGCCCATTCTGATCGTGCTGGCCCGCCTGATGCAGGGGATTGCGACCGGGGGCGAGTTCGCATCGTCCACCGCCTATCTCGTGGAGGCCGCGCCCAGGAACAAGAAGGGACTCTATGGCGCGTGGCAGATGTTCGGCCAGAATCTCGCCAATCTGGGAGGCGCCGCCACGGGGTTTCTGCTGACATCGATCTTCACCGAGCAACAGTTGCTCGATGGGATGTGGCGCATTCCGTTTGTCGTGGGGTTGCTGATCGCGCCGCTGGGATGGTGGATCAGGCGCTATCTGGACGAGCCCGAAGAGTCCGCGGCGTCGCTGCGCAAGGGGGAGACGGTCAGCCTGGCAGCCATGTTGGGCCGTTATCCGCGGTCCATCGCCGCCACGCTGTGCCTGACCACGTGCGCCACGGCCTCCGTCTATACATTCATCATCTATCTGCCGACTTTCGTGACTCGTCAGTTCGGCTTCACGCTGCACGATGCCTTTACCGCGCAGGCCATCGGGCTGCTGGCGCTGATCGTCATCATTCCAATTTCCGGCGCGATTTCGGATCGCCGCGGAAGAAAACCGGTGATGCTGTCGTTTCTGCTGCCCTACGCAATATTGATGTATCCGCTGTTCTCATGGGTGCAGTCGACGCCGACCTTGCCGAATCTGATCGTCGCATTCACCGTGCTTAGCATACTGCTGGGCGGTTTTCTGGGACCGTTCGCGACGGCGCTCGGAGAACAGTTTCCGACGAACGTGCGCTCGGCAGGGTTGGCAGTTTGCTACAACGTCGCCGTCATGATTTTTGGCGGATTCGCCCAGTTCATCGTCACCTGGCTGATCCAGGCCACGGGGATATCGTTGGCGCCCGTGTTCTACAGCCTTGCGGGCGGCGCGCTCGGTGTGCTGGGCTGCTTGTTGATACGGCCTGCAGACGATGCCAGGCAGGCGTCTCAGGCGTTGCCGGGACGGATGGCGCAGCGCGGATCAGTGGCGTGACACGCCGCGCGTGGACAGCAAGAAACGGGACGACAAGGCGCGTTGGCATTAATAGGATGCAGCCATTATTGATGCTCGGAGCAGACGCCCATGTCTTTATCTCTTGCTGGAAAGGTCGCTTTGGTGACGGGCGCGTCATCGGGTATCGGACGCGCGACAGCGTTGCGCCTGGCGGCCGAAGGCGCGGCGCTGGTGCTGACGGCCAGACGCCGTGATCCGCTGGAGCAGGTGGCCGATGAGATCAGAAGCGCCGGCGGGCGGGCTTGCGTTTCGGCGGGAGACGTCGCCTTGCCGGAAACGCACAGGCTGGCCGTACAGAACGCGCAACGCGAATTCGGCGGCTTGGATATCGCGGTAAACAATGCCGGCACCATCGGACCCGTCAAGCCGCTGGCGGAAGTCGCCCTGGACGAGTGGGAGCACACGCTGAGCGTCAATCTCACTGCGGCGTTCCTGGGCGCGCGCTATCAGATTCCGGCCATGCTGGAGCGCGGCGGCGGCGCGCTGGTCTTCGTGTCCAGCTTTGTGGGGACGAGCGTGGGCTTGCCCGGGATGGCGGCTTACGGCACGTCGAAAGCCGCGCTGATGGGCCTGGTCAAGGGCATTACGGCAGACTATGGCGCGCAAGGCATCCGGGCCAATGCGCTCCTGCCTGGCGGGGTGGACACCGAGATGGCCGGGAGCCAGGAACAGAAGGACTGGGCGGCCAGCCTGCACGCCATGAAGCGGATTGCGCGCGCCGATGAAATCGCCTCGGCGGCGCTGTTCCTGGCGAGTCCGATGGCAAGCTTCGTGACGGGGTCCGCGCTTTACGCGGATGGGGGCAACTCTGCGGTGAAGTGAGCGCGCGCCGGGTGCGCTCAATCGCGCAAGACCGGCGCTTCGCTGGCGGCGGCCTGTCGGCGCGAGTACAGGTCCAGGGCTTCCTTGGCATTGACGCCCAAAGGCCCGAGGCGGGCATTCAGCGCTTCGGCATTGCGGGCGAGTTCATCACGGCCGGGCAGTTCGCCATTGACCGCCACGATGACGCGATTGCCCGTTTGCAGATTGAAGAATTCCCCGAACACCGCGGCATAGGTCGCTGACTCGCGCTCATACAGCTGGCTGTTGGTGAACGTGTTCGCCACCACGACTCCGCCCGGCGCGAGGATGCCGCGCACGTGCCGCAGGAACTCCAGCGTCATCAGGTGTTCGGGGATGTAGTCGACGTCGAACGCGTCCAGCATCACCATGTCGTACTGCTGGCCGTCGCGATGGGCGCGTTCGATGTAGGCGCGGCCGTCCTCCAGGAAGAGGCGCTGCCTGGGGCCCTGCTGGTAGCCGAAGTAGCGCGCCGCGACCTTGCCCACGGCGGGATCGATCTCCACGGTATCGATGACGGTATCGGGCAGCAGCGCGGCCAGGGTCTTCTGCAGCGTGGCGCCGCCCAGTCCGACGATCAGGATGTTGCGCGGCTTGGGATTGATGTAGAGCGCGGTCATCATCATGCGCGTGTAGGAAAACACCAGTTGCGCGGGTTGCTCCAGGCTCATGCAGGTCTGGCGGCCGACGTCGTGCATGGAGTTGAAGTTCATGCAGCGCTCGCCGTTTTCCTCGAATACCAGCAGTTTGCCGAACTGCGAGTCTTCGCTATGGACCAACTGCGGGCCGCCATTGCCCCGCAGCAGCAGCAATGCTGCGCCGGCGATGACGAGTGCGAGTACGGTACGGCTGGCAATGCGGAACATAGGGCGGCGGGCGGTAAGCAAGGGACGCGTCATCGTATCCTGCTCCGACAGCGGCCGCGCTCCGCCTTGGGCAAAGCGGCCGGATCGGCGAGGCACGCCGGCCTTGGAACCGGGAAAATCAGCCATCGTTTTTTTTGAAAGATTCGTTCTATATATTTCATTTCCTTAAATGCTCGGCTCTCCTTAGAATTTTGCTCGAAACGGGAC
>JALDYL010000074.1:0-22831 GCA_032153965.1 Achromobacter sp.
CCTTCTTTTCCCAGCGCGGGTCGGACCAGTTCTTGCGGATCAGGTGCGCGCCGACTTTTTCCAGCCACACCGGGTCGATGCGCGCCACGCAGCGCGCATACAGGCGGGTCGTCTCGACCAGTTCGGCCGCCACGATCCAGCGCCCCGCCTTCTTCACCAGCCGCGAACCGGGGTGGATATGGAAGCGGATTTCGCGCGCGCCCTGATAGTGGCCGCCTTCGTCGCTCTTGAAGCCGATATTGCCCAACAGGCCCGACAGCAGCGCCATGTGCAGTTGCTCATACGTGGCCTCGGTCTGGTTCAGGCGCCAGCCCTGCTCGCCCACCAGCGCGGCTAGCTGGGTATGCACGTCGTGCCATTCGCGCAGTCGGATCGGCGACAGGAAATTCTGGCGCAGCAAGGCCACCAGCTTGCGCTGCGAGGCCTTGTGCTGCACCTGCTCGCCATACCAGCGCCACAGCTTCAGGAAGGAGATGAACTCGGACTTGTCGTCGGCGAACTTGGCGTGCGCGGCTTCAGCCGCCTCGCGCTCCTGCATGGGGCGGTCGCGCGCGTCCTGCACCGACAGGGCCGAGGCGATGATCAGCATTTCGGCCAGGCACTGGTGTTCGCGCGCCGCCAGGATCATGCGGCCGATGCGCGGGTCCACCGGCAGCTTGGCCAGTTCGTGGCCCGTCTGGGTCAGCACGAAGGACGAGCCGGTGCGGGCAGCCTCGGCATCCTCGTCCGAGGCCGACGCCAGCTCGATCGCGCCCAGTTCCTGCAGCAAGTGGTAGCCGTCGGCCACCGCGCGGCCCGGAGGCGCCTCGACGAAGGGGAACTGCTCGATGTCGTCCAGCTTCAGCGACTTCATCCGCAGGATGACCGAGGCCAGCGACGAACGCAGCACTTCCGGGTCCGTGAACGGCGCCCGGTTGTTGAAGTCCAGTTCGTCGTAGAGCCGGATGCAGACGCCTGGCCCGACCCGGCCGCAACGGCCGGCGCGCTGGTTGGCCGAGGCGCGGCTGATCGGCTCGATGCGCAGCTGCTCGACCTTGTTGCGCCAGGAATAGCGCTTGATGCGCGCCAGCCCGCTGTCGACCACGAAGCGGATGCCGGGCACGGTCAGCGAGGTTTCGGCCACGTTGGTGGCCAGCACGATGCGCCGCGCATTGGTGCGCGGATGGAAGATCTGCTCCTGCTCGGCCTGCGACAGGCGCGCGTACAAGGGCAGGACTTCGGTGCCGGCAGGATGGCGCTTGCGCAGCGCTTCGGCGGATTCGCGGATCTCGCGCTCGCCGGGCAGGAACACCAGCACGTCGCCCGGACCGTGGCGCGCGCATTCGTCCACCGCGTCCACGATGGCGTCGATCAGGTCGCGCTCTTCATCGCCCGACATGCGCTCGCGGTCGCGGCCGGGCTTGGCCGGCGCGGCCTCGTCTTCCGGGAGTTCCTCGCGCACGGGGCGGTAGCGGACCTCGACGGGGTACAGGCGGCCGGACACCTCGATGACGGGCGCCAGCTTGTCCTCGGAGGCGCCGAAGTGCCGCGCGAAACGCTCGGCGTCGATGGTGGCCGAGGTAATGATGATCTTCAGGTCCGGGCGGCGCGGCAGCAGCTGCTTCAGGTAGCCCAGCAGAAAATCGATGTTCAGGCTGCGTTCATGCGCCTCGTCGATGATGATGGTGTCGTAGCGGCGCAAGAGCGGATCGCGCTGCGATTCGGCCAGCAGGATGCCGTCGGTCATCAGCTTGATGGACGCGTTGGGGCCGGTGCGGTCGTTGAAGCGCACCTGGTAGCCCACCACTTCGCCCATGGGCGTGTTCAGCTCTTCGGCGATGCGCTTGGCCACCGAGGTCGCGGCCAGGCGGCGCGGCTGGGTGTGGCCGATCATCTTCTGGCGGCCGCGGCCCAGTTCCAGGCAGATCTTGGGCAACTGGGTGGTCTTGCCCGACCCGGTTTCGCCGCTGACGATCACCACCTGGTGATTGGCGATGGCGCGCGCGATCTCCTGGCGCCGCGCGCTGACGGGCAGGTCTTCGGGGTAGGTCACCACGGGGATGGGCCGCTCGGGACGCGGCGCGCGGGGCGCGTTGCGCGCGTTGGCCGCCGCCGGGGCCGCCGCGTCCGCGCTCTTGGGCGCGCGCGGGCTGGAGGATTCAGGCATGTACGATTTGTCCGGTTAGCCCGGCATTATAAATTTCCGCGGACCTCCTGCCGGCCCGCCGGGCGCAAAACGGAAAATCCGGCACCAAATTGGCACTCTTTTCCCCCTGCGCCGGGGCGCGACGGTCATATAATTTCGCCACGCCGTCGCCCGACGGCGCTATGGCGCGGCACGGCGCCGCGTTTTTGCTTACTCTCAGGAATCCTTCCGCCCATCATGCCCGACCTGGAACCAGACACCGTCTCCGCCCTCGAAGCCCCAGAATTCGCACCCGCCCAGTTCGTCCGATGGTTCCGAGAAGTGGCGCCCTATGTGCATGCGTTCCGAGGCAAGACATTCGTGGTGGCGTTTGGCGGCGAACTGGTGCAGGCCGGCGCGCTGAACGCGCTGGTGCAGGATCTGTCGCTGCTGTCCTCGCTGGGCATCCGCCTGGTGCTGGTGCACGGCTCGCGTCCGCAGGTCAATGAGCAACTGCGCCTGAAGGGCTTTACGCAGCAATTCGACCGCGGCCTGTCGCCCACCGACGCCGCCGCGCTCGAATGCGCCAAGGAAGCCGCCGGCGAGATCCGCCTGGACATCGAGGCCGCCTTCAGCCAGGGGCTGCCGAACACGCCCATGTCGCACGCCCACATCCGCGTGATCTCCGGCAACTTCGTCACCGCCCGCCCCACCGGCGTGCTGGACGGCGTGGACTACAAGCACACCGGCCAGGTGCGCAAGATCGACATCGACGCGGTCAAGTTCGCCATCGAGAAGGGCTCGTCCGTGGTGCTGCTGTCGCCGCTGGGATTCTCGCCCACCGGCGACGCCTTCAATCTGGCCATGGAAGACCTGGCCACCAGCGTGGCAGTGGCGCTGCGCGCCGAAAAGCTGATCTTCCTGTCCAGCGCGCAAGGCGTGCTGAACGACGACGGCAGCCTGGACACCGAGCTGGCCCGGGTGGACGCCGACGCGCTGCTGGCCGGTGGCGAACTCGACGAAGAAACCCACGCCTTCCTGCAATACGCCTCGCTGGCGGTCAAGCGCGGCGTGGCCCGCGCCCACCTGCTGCCGTTCGCGCTGGACGGCAGCGTGCTGCTGGAAATCTTCACCCACGACGGCGTGGGCACCATGGTGGTGGAAGACACGCTGGACGACCTGCGCGCCGCCACCATCGACGACGTCGGCGCCATCCTCAGCCTGATCGAACCCCTGGAAGCCGACGGCACCCTGGTGCCGCGCCCGCGCAGCGTGGTCGAGCGCGACGTGGAAAACTTCACCGTGCTGGAACACGACGGCGTGATCTACGGCTGCGCCGCCTTGCATACCTTCGCCGAAGAGCAGATGGCCGAAATGGCCTGCCTGATCGTGCATCCGGAATGGCAGGGCTCGGGCGAAGGCGAAATCCTGCTGCGCCACATGGAATCGCGCGCACGCGCCACCGGCGCCAAGCGCCTGTTCGTGCTGACCACGCGGACCTCGCACTGGTTCATGAAGCGCGGGTTCGTGCAGGGCGGCATCGCCGACCTGCCGCGCGAAAAACAGCACAACTACAACCGTTCGCGCAACAGCCTGGTCTTCATCAAGAAGCTGTAACAAGCAGGCTACCCGCAGAGTCCGCAGGGGCTTGGAACCGCCACGGCGCCAAGCCCGTTAAAATGCGGGATTACTCATTTCTTCCGGCAGCGAACCATGGCCCGTATCGTCAACTGTGTGAAATTGAAGCGTGAAGCCGAAGGGCTGGATTTTCCGCCCTACCCCGGCGAACTCGGCACCAAGATCTGGCAGAGCATTTCCAAGGAAGCTTGGGAAGAATGGAAGGGCATCCAGACCCGCCTGGTCAACGAAAACCGCCTGAACCTGGCGGATGCGCGCGCCCGCAAGTACCTGAAGGAACAGATGGAGCGTTTCCTGTTCGAAGACGGTACTGTCGAAGCGCAGGGCTACGTCCCGCCCTCGGCCTGATCCCGCCGCACGCTTGCGGCCGCCTGCGGGCAGCCGCCTCCAATCAGCCCCTCGCGCACGAGGGGCTGTTCGTTTCCGGCTCCGGCGCCCGCCGCGCCAGCCTTAAGATTCCTGCATCCCTGGCCGTATCATCGCTGTCATGAAAGAAGAATCGAGCCTGCCCCCTTCCGCCGCCTCCCCCTCGCCCATCGAGCGTGCGCTAAGCATTGCGCCCGACCGCCGCACGGGCACGCTGCAGGACGTGCGGCACGTCGTGATCCTGATGCAGGAGAACCGGTCGTTCGACCATTATTTCGGCACCTTGCCCGGCGTGCGCGGATTCGCGGATCCGCATCCCGCGCCCACGCTGGCCGGCAACGTGCTGACGCAGGCAGACGGCGCGACACAGGTTCGTCCCTATGCCTTGCAGGCGGAATATGCCAGCGATGCGCAGGTCGGCTACATCACGCCGCACACCTGGGACGATGCGCAGCGCGCCTGGAACGACGGCCGCATGGACCATTGGCTGCCCGCCAAGAGCCGCCTGGGCATGGGCGCCTATCGCGGCGCGGAGATTCCGTTCCAGACCGCGCTGGCAAACGCCTTTACGTTGTGCGACGCCTATCACTGCTCGATCCACGCCGGCACCAATCCCAACCGCCTGTTCCTGTGGACCGGCACCAACGATCCGCAGGGCCTGGCCGGCGGCCCGGCCCTGGTCAACACCTACGATCGCCTGGGCCCCGCCGGCGAAGGCTACGCCTGGACCACCTATCCCGAACGCCTGCAGGACGCCGGCGTGGACTGGCGCATCTACCAGGACATGGCGGACAACTATCACGACAACCCGCTGGCCGGCTTCCGGCAGTACCGCCAGCAGCACGCGGACGGCGGCGCCCACGCCCCCTTGCGTGACCGCGGCCTGTCCACGGTCACGCTGGACGAGCTGGCCCGCGACGTCGCCCAGGGCACGCTGCCGCAGGTGTCGTGGATCATCGCCCCCACCGCCGACTCCGAGCACCCCGAGGTCTCCTCGCCCGTGCGGGGCGGGGCCTACACGGAACGCGTGCTGGAGATACTCACGCGCAATCCGGAGGTCTGGAGTCGCTGCGTATTTTTCGTCACCTATGACGAGAACGACTGCTTCTTCGACCACATGCCTCCGCCCGCGCCGCCCGCCCGCGCGGCCGACGGCCTGCCCGGCGGCCTGTCCACGGTCGAGCTGGACGGCGAATACCACGACGCGCGCCACGGCCCCAGCGCCGCCACGCGGGATGACCCCGCGGGCCTGCACGGCCGCGGATTCGGCCTGGGGCCGCGCGTGCCCATGCTGGTGGTCTCGCCCTGGAGCCGCGGCGGCTGGGTCAATTCGCAGGTGTTCGACCACACCTCGGTGATCCGCTTCCTGGAGGCCCGCTTCGGCGTGCTTGAACCCAATATCAGCGCCTGGCGGCGCGAGATCGCCGGCGACCTGACCTCGGCCTTCGACTTCACTGCCGAGCGCGGCGCCCACGCCGAAGGCCGGCGCCAGGCCTGCGCCCTGCCCTATGCGCTGGATGTGCAGGGCAGGATGGCAGCCGACGGCGGGCATTACCGGCTGACCCTGCGCAACCCCGGCGCCGCGGGCGCGGTGCTGCAGGTGTACGACCGCCACGCGCTGGAACACGCTCCGCGCCGCTACACCGTGGGCGCGGGCGCGCGGCTGGACGACGGCTGGCGTCTGCACGCGGACGGCGCCTATGACCTGTGGCTGCTGGGTCCCGACGGCCTGCACCGGCAGTTCCGCGGCGATGCGCGCGATGCGGGCACACTGGAGGCGCAAGTCATCCGCGCGACGGCGGGCTTGAGCCTGCGCCTGGTCAATCGCGGCGAAACGTCGCAGCCGGTAAGGGTGGAGTCGCGCATGGGCGACGGCTGGTGCGCCATGGCGCACGTGCAGGCGGACGGCTCGCTGGAACTTGCCTATGGCGGCTGCCAGGGATGGTACGACCTGGAAATCAGCGCGCCCGCCATGCCGGCCTTCGGCCGCAGGCTGGCGGGCCGCATCGACGCCGGCAAACCCGGCCTGCCGGATCCGAGGCTGGAAGCAGGAGCGGCGCTGCCCCTGGAATGAAGCCGGGCGACCGGAGGCCGCCGGGCCTCCGGTAACGGTAGTTACTCTTCCGTGTCTTCTTCTTCGCCGCGCGCCAGGCGCTCGGTGTTCTTCACGCCGGTGTGGCGCACGTCGGCGCCCTTGACCATGTAGATGACACGTTCGGACATGTTCTTGGCATGGTCGCCAATGCGTTCCAGCGCGCGCGCGATGAAGATCATGTCGATGGCGCGCGAAATGGTGCGCGGGTCTTCGATCATGTAGGTGATCAGGTGGCGCAGCGCGCCCTTCCATTCCTTGTCCACTTCCTTGTCGCTGCGCACGACGGCGGCGGCCTGGATGGGATCAAGGCGGGCGAACGCGTCCAGCGCCTGATGCAGCATGGTGCGCACATTGGCGGCCATGTGGCGCAGCTCGATCACCGGGATGTGGCGCAGTTCGGCTTCGTGGATGCGGCGCGCGACGGTGGCGACCTTCTCGGCTTCATCGCCGGAACGTTCCATGTCGGTCAGCATCTTGGACACGGCCATCAGCATGCGCAGGTCGATGGCGGTGGGCTGGTGGCGCGCCAGGATGCGGCTGATGCTTTCGTCGATTTCGACTTCGTGGCGGTTGACTTCCTTTTCCCGCTCACGGACTTTGTCCACCAGCGACATGTCGCCGCTGGCGAGCGCGTCGATGGCCTCCTGGATCATGGCTTCCACCAGGCCGCCCATTTGCAGGAACTGCGAACGGACGCTTTCCAGGTCCGCATCGAACTGCTTGTTTGTATGCTCCGACATCCGGGCTCCCTGCGTGATTGGTCTCATTGCACTGCCCTGATAAAAGGATATTACGGGGGTGGGCTTGCACAACCCGCAAGGTTATGACCCAAGTGTGACAGGATTATGAATGCGGTCCCCGGCAGCCACAAGGCGGGCCGACCGGGGCAATGCCGGAGATCGCCGGAAACGGACTCAGGCGCGGCGATCCAGGCGGCGGATGCCGTTCTGCGTGGCCAGCAGGGCCACGTCGGCGCCCGCGATCGCGAACAGGCCGCAGGTCACCACGCCAGCCAGGTTGTTGACCCGGGCTTCGAGGCCCAGCGCGTCAGTGATGGACAGGCCGGACACGTCCAGGATGATGTTGCCGTTATCGGTGACGAATCCCTCGCGCAGCTTGGGCTGGCCGCCCAGCGCTGCCAGGGCGCGCGCCACGGACTCGCGGGCCATGGGGATGACTTCGACCGGCAGCGGGAACTTGCCCATGGTCTGCACCAGCTTGGACTCGTCGGCGATGCAGATGAAGCGCTCAGCCACCGAGGCCACGATCTTCTCGCGCGTCAGCGCGCCGCCGCCGCCCTTGATCATGTGCAGATTGGCGTCGATCTCGTCGGCGCCGTCGACGTAGATCGGCATCGTCGTGATGTCGTTCAGGTCCAGCACCTTCAGGCCATGTCCGGCAAGCCGGGCGGCGCTGCGCTCGGAACTGGCCACCGTGCCAGCGATCCGGCCCTTGAAACGGGCCAGGCCGTCGATGAAGAGATCCGCCGTGGAGCCCGTGCCCACGCCGATGATGGCGTCCGGGCCGGCGACCTGTTCAACGAATTCCAGGGCCGCGTCGGCGGCTTGCTGCTTGAGTTCTTGCTGGGAAAGCATGGCGGAGAATGCGGGAAGGTTGATTGAGCCAGGAAATTTAGCATGCGGCAGCAGGCCACGCCCGCGCCAGGATGGCCTGTACATCCGCGCCCGCCGCCAGTTCGCCGAACACGCCGCCGCCCGCGTGCAGGCGGCTGGCGACAAAAGCCTGCGCCACCGGCGCCGGCGCGTGCTGGATCAGCAAGGCCGCCTGCCACAACCGAGCCAGGCCGGCGGCGATGCGGCGCGCCTGGAACTCGGCCTGGGCGCCGTCGTCCAGCAGGGCCCGCCAACGCCCCAGCGCGTCGTCGAAGTCCTGGTACTGGCCCGCCGCCTGCGCGAACTCGCGCTCCAGCGCGGGCAGCGCGCCGGCCTCGCGCTGCAAGGCCCGCAACACGTCCAACGCCATCACGTTGCCGGAGCCTTCCCAGATGGAATTGACCGGGGTTTCGCGATAAAGCCGGGGCATGGGACCGTCGTCCACGTAGCCGTTGCCGCCCCAGACTTCCATGCATTCAGCCACCGCGGCGATGGCGCGCTTGCAGACCCAGAGCTTGGCGGCCGGCGTGCCCACGCGGACCAGGGCCCGCGCCTCGGCATCAGCGCGCTCGTCCACGGCGCGCGCCAGCCGCAGTCCCAGCGCCGTGGCCGCCTCGCTTTCAAGCGCCAGATCGGCCAGCACGTTGCGCATCAGCGGCTGTTCGATCAAGCGCTTGCCGAAGGCGTGGCGGTGGCGCGCATGATGGGCTGACTGCACCAACGCCTGCCGCAGCAGCGCCGCGCTGCCCAGCACGCAATCCAGCCGGGTGGTGGCGGCCATCTCCAGCAGCACCGTCAGGCCGCGACCCGGTTCGCCCACCATCACGCCCCAGGCATCCTCGAACTCGACCTCGGCGCTGGCGTTGCTGCGGTTGCCTAGCTTGTCCTTCAGCCGGCGCACGCGCACGGCGTTGCGCGGTCCGTCCGGAATCCAGCGCGGCACGAAAAAGCAGCTGAGCCCTTCGTCGGTCTGGGCCAGCACCAGGTGCGCGTCGGCCTGCGGCACCGAGAAAAACCATTTGTGGCCCACCAGCAGATAGGCGCGTCCGCGGCCAGCCGCGCCCACGGGCGTGGCGCGCGTGGTCACGGCGCGCAGGTCCGAGCCGCCCTGCTTTTCGGTCAGACCCATGCCTATCAGGGCCGAGCGCTTGGCGGCCAGCGGCGCGTCGGCGCCGTCGAACTCCCGTGAATACAAGGCATTCAGCCACTGCCCGCCAAAGTCGACGACGCCTGCCGGTTCGCGCTGCAACAGCGGCACCGCGGCAAATGTCATGGTGGTGGGACACAGGCTGCCCGCCTCGACCTGGCCCTGCATGAGATAGGCCGCGGCCCGCGCCACCTGCGCGCCCGGCTCGGGCTGCGCCCAGGCGCGGCTGTGCAGGCCGCGCGCCATGATGCCGCCCATCAGCAGATTCCAGGAGGGGTGGAATTCGACGCGGTCGATGCAATGGCCGCCGCGGTCGTAGCTGATCAGGCGTGGCGGGCAGCGGTTGGCCTGCGCGCCGGCTTCCAGCGTCTGCGCCCGGCCCAGCCAGGCGCCATGCGCCGCCAGATCAGCCGCCCAGGCTTGCGCGCCTTCGCGCCGCACCGCCTCGCGCAAGGCCGGGTCGGTCTCGTACAAGGAGTAGTCCTCCAGGGGCGGCACCTGGTTGGATACGGTGTGCGTCGCGAACGATGACATGGCTGCTCCCTGGATCGGTCCACTGATGCGCCGCCCGCCCGCGGCGCGGTCTGCCCCTTCGGGCCTATCTGGCCATCGGCGCCACCAGGGCCCAGGGCCGCAGCGCCTCGACCTGCGCCGCCAGTTCCAGCAGCAGCGCCTCGCTGCCCAGCGGCCCCATGAGCTGGATGCCGATAGGCAGGCCGTCGGACGACATGCCGAAGGGGATGGAGATGGCGGGCATGCCGGTGAGGTTGGCCAAGGGTGCAAAAGGCGAATAGCCGATGACACCCTTCTTGCCCAAACGGTAGGCCAGGTAGTCGGCATTGTCCATGGCGTAGCGGCCGATGGGCGCCGGCGGCTGCGCCAGCACCGGGCTCAGGAACAGGTCGTAGCCATGCGCGCCGTCGCGTTCCAGGAAGCGGCCGACCCGGCGCGTGATCTCGTGGCAGGCATCGACGCAGGCCACGTACTGCGCGCCGGAGATGGCGCGGGCGTATTCGCGCGCGCCCAGCGTGGTCGGCTGCAGTTCATCGGCGGCGAGCCGGCGGCCGCGCGCGGCCACGAAGGCGTCGATGGCGTTGGCCGCCGCGCTCGCGATCAGCGGCAGCATGGGCGACAACACCTCCTCGGACCCCACCGGCGGCGCGGCAGGCACGAGTTCATGGCCCAGCGAAGCGAAAAGCTGCGCGGCCTCGTCCACGGCGGCCGCCACTTCAGGGTGAATGGCCTCGCCCTCGTAGGTCGTGTTGACGAAGGCGATACGCCGTCGTGCGGCCGATTGCGGGTCGGCGGCAACGCGCGCCGCCACGGCGCGATAGGAGTCCGCCGGCAGTGCCGGCGCGGCGTAAGGCGCGCCCACGTCGGCGCCGGCGCTGATGTCCAGCGACGCGGCGCAGTCGCGCACCGACAAGGTCATCATGTGTTCGGTGGCCAGGCCGCCCCAGCCTTCGCCCTTCAGCGGGCCTAGCGGCATCAGGCCGCGCGAGGGCTTCAGGCCCAGCACGCCACAGCAGGACGAGGGAATGCGGATCGACCCGCCGCCGTCGCTGCCATGGGCGATGCGCACCATGCCGCTGGCCAGCGCGGCGCCCGCGCCGCCGCTGGATCCGCCGGCGCTGTGGCCGGCCTTCCAGGGGTTCTGGGTGGCCGGCCCGTAGACCGGCGATTCGGTGGTGGGGCTCAGGCCCAATTCGGCGCTGGTGCTGCGGCCGAACGGAATCAGACCGGCGCGGCGGTAGCGCTTGACGATCTCGGCGTCGACGTTCCATTCCACCTGGCCATACAGCACCGAGCCCATGGCGCTGGGCAGGCCCAGCGCCGCCGTGCCCAGGTCCTTGAGCAGGGTCGGCACGCCCAGGAACGGACGCTTGCGCAGCTGCGCCAGCCGCTGTTCCTGCGACAGGCCGGCCAGTTCCTCGTCCAGCGACTGCGCCAGGCGCAGACCGATTTCCGCCTGCAAGCCGCAGGCCGCATTGATCGAGGGATTGCGGGCCGCCACCCGTTCCACCGCCTGCTGCATCGCAACAAGCGCAGTGGTGGCCCCTTGTGCGATATCGGCGCCCAGCGCCGTCGCGTCCAGGGTGGAGGAATCATGGCGTTCAGCGGTGCTCATGCTTGCAATGCTCCAGGTGTCTGACGGCGGATTGCCGCTAGCGCCAGGATATCGGCAGTCGCAGCGGGCAACAAGCTCACGCCCCTGCGATGCCGCCGCCACCGGATCAGTTCTGGCCTGCGGCCTGCGCGCCCAGGTCTTCCTCGTCGTCCCCGGCGTCGCCCTCGTCCGCCGCGCCCAGCAGGAGCCGGGCGTCGGCGTCGGGCAGCGCCTCGACGGCCTTCAGGTTCTTGAGCATGGCGCGGGTACGCACTTCCGTCTGGCCGATCTTGTTGCTGGCGGTGTCCAGCGTCTTCTTGACGCTGGCCAGCGATTCGCCGAACTTGCCGAACTCCGTCTTGACCGCGCGCAGCACCTGCCAGACCTCGGACGAGCGCTGCTCGATGGCCAAGGTGCGAAAGCCCATCTGCAGGCTGTTGAGCAGCGCCGCCAGGTTGCTGGGACCCGCCACGTTGATGCGCAGGTCATGCAGTTTGTCCAGCAGGCCCGGGCGGCGCAGCACCTCGGCGTACAGGCTCTCGGTGGGCAGGAACATGATGGCAAAGTCGGTGGTGTGCGGCGGCGCCACGTACTTGCCGGCGATCAGGCGCGCCTGCAGCTCGACGGCCCGGCCCAGTGCGGCCCCGGCGCTCTTCACGCCTTCGATGTCGGCAGCTTCCTGCGCGTCCATGAGGCGCTCGTACTCTTCCTTGGGGAACTTGGCGTCGATCGGCAGCCACACGGGTTCGCCGCCCTCGCCGCGCCCCGGCAGGCGGATGGCGAACTCCACCACGGCATCGCTGCCCGGCACGGGCTTGATGTTGCTGGCGTACTGGTCCGGCGTCATGTTGTCTTCTATCAGCCTGGCCAGTTGCACTTCGCCCCAGGTGCCGCGCGACTTGACGTTGGTCAGCACCCGCTTCAGGTCGCCCACGCCGGCCGCCAGCGCCTGCATTTCACCCAAGCCCTTGTGCACGGCCTCCAGGCGGTCCGACACCAGCTTGAAGGACTCGCCCAGGCGCTGTTCCAGCGTGGCATGGAGCTTTTCGTCCACGGTGCGGCGCATCTCGTCGAGCTTGGCGCTGTTGTCGGTTTGCAACGATTGCAGGCGCTGGTCCACCGTGGCGCGCACTTCCATCAAGCGCCGTTCGTTGATCTGGATAAGGCCCTGCAGCTGCTCGGAGAAGCCGGCGGCAAAGCGCGCCAGGGATTCCGCCGACTCGGCGCGCGCGGCCTGGGCGTCGCGCGACAGCCCGGCGCGCAGATCGCCATGCGACTGCGACAGCTCCACCCGCAGGGCGCGGGTGGAGTCCGCGAATTCGCTGCGCAGGCCGCGCTGCCCTTCCGCGATGTCGGAGCGCAGTGCGCGCTCGGTCCGTTCCAGGCTTTCCAGCAGCGCGTCGAGCCGGGCGTCCTGTGCGGGCGGGCGCAACCATGCCAGCAAGGCCGCCAGAAAGGCCAGAACGGCGCCGCCCGCGGCAATCCAAAGCAGATGAGTGTCGTTCAAAAGATGCGTCTCCAAAAGCCAGGATTGTAGGACTCCGGCCACATCTTCCCTGGCATATCCGACAGGGATTCGGCATCTGACGGACTCATGCCCAGGCTCAAGGATTAAACTCGGGAGCATCCAAACAGGCTTGATCTCCTCTTGAACCCCGCAGATCCCTCCCTCGGCACGCCCGCGGCGTCTTTCCAGTCCATCTTCGGACCGCTAGACCTGAACGCCGCCACGCCGGTCGCCTCCGGCCATGACCGGCACATTTTCCAGCATCCCAACATGCCGTCCTTGCTCGTCAAGGTCATGGACATGCGCGCCCGCGCGATTTACCTGGAAGCCCGCCCGTTCAAGCGCTGGTACAAGCAGTACCAGCGCGAAAGCGCGTACCGCGTCTACCTGACCGAACTCTACGAATACGTCACCACCACCACCCGCCCCTCGGGCGTATGGCAGGTGCCCATGGCGCGCATACTCGGCGTTGCCCAAACCACCCTGGGCCTGGGCCTGGTGGTCGAGAAAATCCGCGACGCCAACGGCAACATCGCTCCCACCGTGACGGACCTGGCCAGGCAAGGCAAGCTGGACGACGCCCTCGGCGCGCAGCTGGACGAATTCTTCCAGGACCTGGCCGATGCCCACGTGGTCCTGCACGACGTCTCCGCCAGCAACATCGCCTGTGGCCTGAACGCAGACGGCAAGCAGGGCCTGTACCTGATCGACGGCTTCGGCGGCCTGCCCTTGATTCCGATCTATGCCTGGAGCAAGCGCCTGAACAGCCGGCGCATCCAGCGCAAGTACGCGCGCATGCGCGCGGCCCTGGCCGAGCGCATCGCCAACGGCACGATCTGAAGCGCCCGCCCAGACCGCGACCGCGCCAGGTCAGCTACGGCTGCGGGGCCTGCCGCAACACCACGCCCTGGCGGTCCACCCAGACATAGTCATGGCCGGCGCGCTGTCCGCGGCGCAAGGGGTTGCGCGTGCAGAAGGCGGCGTAGGCCGGGTCGACAAAGCGGTAGTGCAGATGTTCGTCCCGCCCCAGGGGTATGCCCAGGCGCGTGGTGCAAATCAGGGCCTTGGGCGATTCCCCCACATCCTCCACGTACAGCGCCTGCGGATCGAAACCGCGCGCGTCCCAGTCCGGCACTTTCAGGCCCAACGCCCGGCACAGCAAGGTCTGGCCCGCGCACAGGCTGGAGACCGGGCGCGGGCGCCCCTGCGCATCCGGGTTCAACTGCAGCATGCGAGCCAGCGCCTGTGGTCCGGACAGCGCGTCCGTCCACGGATAGGCGGATTTGATCAGCACGGCATTGCCAGGCCCGCCGGCGCTGAAGTTGAGCGAATCGCCGCCACGGGCGTAATACATGTAGACCGTGCCGCCGTCCATGAACAGGGCGCGCCGCTTGTGGGTGTAACCCAGCGACGCATGGCTGCCCTTTTCTTCCAGGTAATAGGCTTCGGTCTCGATGATGCGGGCCGAGAGCCACAGCCCGCCCACAAGGTGCCGGATGATCTTGCCCGGCAACTCGCGCGCCAACTGCGCGGCGTCGCGGTCGAAGAAGGCGTCGGGCAAGGCCCGGCCGGACGCGCCTGGCGCCAGGCCAGCCTGGGCCGGCGCCTCAGGCGAAGCGTTCGCCGTAGCGCTTTTCGCTGAAGCCAACGCTCACCTCGCCATCAGGCGTGACCGTGACCGGGCGGCGCACCAGCGCCGGATACTCGGCGATCAACTGGCTCCACTGGGCATCGGTGTGCGCCGTCTTGCGGTCTTCGGGCAGGTTGCGCCAGGTCATGGACGTGCGGTTGACCAGCTTTTCCCAGCCGCCGACCTGGTCCGCCCAGGACTTCAGCGTGGCGGCGGGCACGGGGTTGTCGCGGTAGTCCACGAACGCGTGGGCGACGCCATGCTCGTTCAGCCAGTCGCGCGCCTTGACGCAGGTGCTGCACTTGGTCAGGCCGTACAGGGTGGTTTGCTTCATTTGGATTCGGACTCCTTGCGCCATTGCATGCGGTTGGCCAGGATCACGCAAGTGCCGACCGCCAGGATGAAGAGCGTCGCCAGCGCGTTGATCTCGGGTTTCAAGCCCAGGCGCACCCGCGAGAAAACTTCCATGGGCAGCGTGCTGGAGCTGGGGCCGGACAGGAACGAAGCCAGCACCACGTCGTCCAGCGACAGGGTGAAGGACAATAGCCAGGCCGAGGCCAGCGCCGGCGCGATCAGCGGCAGCGTGATCTTGAAGAACACGGTCATGGGCGTGGCGCCCAGATCCAGCGCGGCCTCTTCCAGCGAACGGTCCAGGTCGCGGATGCGGGTCTGGATGACCACCGCCACGAAGGCCATGCACAGGGTCACGTGGCCCACCCAGATCGTGAAGATGCCGTTCTCCGCGGGCCAGCCCAGGCTGCCGCGCAGCTCCACGAACATCAGCAGGAGCGAGATGCCCAGCACCACTTCGGGGATGACCAGCGGCGCGCTGAGCATGCCCACGTACAGCGCGAAGCCGCGGAAGCGCCCCATGCGGCCCAGCACGTAACCGGCCCAGGTGCCGATGATGACTGCGGCGGTGGCGGTCATGGCGGCGATGCGGAACGACAGCCAGGCCGCGCGCAGCAGCGCGTCGTCGTTGAACAGCGAGTGATACCAGCGGAACGAGAAGCCGGTCCAGGACGTGACGGTGGGCGACTCGTTGAACGAGAACACCATCAGGCTGATGATGGGCACGTACAGGAAGAAGTACCCCAGCCCCAGCACGACGGCGCGCAAGGTTTTGTTGGGCCCGTTCATTTGCGGCCTCCGCTCGCCTGTTCCTGCTGCTTGACCTGGTTGTATTGGAAATACACCAGCGGCAGCAGCAGCAACAGCACCATCACGCAGGTCACGGCCGAAGCCATGGGCCAGTCGGCGTTGTTGAAAAATTCATTCCACATGAGACGGCCCATCATCAGCGTGTTGGCGCCGCCCAGCATTTCCGGAATCACGTACTCGCCCACCGCCGGGATGAACACCAGCATGGCGCCCGCGATCACGCCCTGGCGCGACAACGGCACGGTGATCTGCCAGAACGCCTGCCAGGGCTTGGCGCCCAGGTCGTAGGCGGCTTCCAGCAGGCGCAGGTCCATCTTCACCAGCGTCGCGTACAGCGGCAGGATGAAGAACGGCAGATAGGCATAGACCATGCCGATATAGACCGCGACGTCTGTGCGGTAGATTTCCAGCGGACTGGAAATGATGCCCAGCCCCTGCAGCAGATTGTTGAGCAGGCCGTCGTTGCGCAGGATGCCGACCCAGGCGTATACACGCAGCAGCAGCGAGGTCCAGAACGGCAGGATCACGCCCAGCAGCAGCAGGTTGCGCACCGCGGACGAGGAACGCGCGATGTAGTAGGCGATGGGATAGCCGATCAGCACGCAGAAAAGCGTGGTGATGGCGGCGATCTTGACCGAATTCAAATACGTGGCGAAGTACAGGCTGTCCGTGAACAGCAGGATGTAGCCGCGCAGGTGCAGGCTGAACTGCACCGCTTCGTCCTTGAATTCCGCCAACGAGGTGTACGGCGGAATGCCGAACTTCAGCTCGGCAAAGCTGATCTTCAGGACCAGCAGGAACGGCACCAGCAGGAACAGCACCAGCCAGGCGAACGGCGGCACCACCGCCAGCGCCCGGCCCGACGGCAACCAGTCGCGGGGCGAAAAGCGGATCATGACGCCAGCACCGTGGCGCTGTCGGCGTCCCAGCTGACGAAGATCTCTTCGTCGATGCCGGGCGCGTCCATCTGGGCCAGCAGCTGGCTGGGCACGCTGGCCTCCACCGTCTTGCCGGAATCCAGGCGGATCTGATACAGCGCGTAGCTGCCCATCCAGGCCATGTGGCTGACCATGCCGTGGGCCCAGTTGTATTCGGCTTCGGGCTGCTCGCGCGACACCACCAGCCGCTCGGGGCGGATGGAGACGTGCACTTCCATGCCCAGCGGCTCGCTCACGCCGTGGTTGACGAAGAGCGGACGGGTCAGTTCGCCGCACTCGATGGCCACGTGGTCGGGCTCATCGACCACGATGGTGCCGGTGAACATATTGGTCGAGCCGATGAAGCTGGCGACGAAGCGGGAGTTCGGGAAGGCGTAGACGTCCTGCGGCGTGCCGCATTGGACGATCTGGCCCTCGGTCATGACGGCCAGGCGGTGGGCCATGGTCATCGCTTCTTCCTGGTCGTGCGTGACCATGATGCAGGTCACGCCAACCTGCTCCAGGATCTTCACCAGTTCGATCTGGGTCTTCTGGCGGATCTGCTTGTCCAGCGCGGACATGGGCTCGTCCAGCAGCAGCAGCTTGGGCCGCTTGACCAGGCTGCGCGCCAGCGCCACGCGCTGCTGCTGGCCGCCCGACAGCTGGTTGGGCTTGCGGCGCGAATAGCCGGCCATCTGGACCAGGTCCAGGGCTTCGAACACGCGATCATGGATCTCGGCCCGGTCCACGCCCTCCTGCTTCAAGCCGAAGGCCACGTTGGCCTCGACCGTCATGTGCGGGAACAACGCGTAGGACTGGAACATCATGTTCACGGGCCGGCGGTACGGCGGCACATGCGTGATGTCCTCGCCGTCCAGGAAAATCTGGCCCGAGGTGGCTTCCTCGAAGCCCGCCAGCATGCGCAGCAAGGTGGACTTGCCGCTGCCCGAACTGCCGAGCAGGGCGAAGATCTCGTTGCGCTTGACCGAGAGATTGACGGAACGGACGGCGACCACATCGCCGAAGATCTTTACGACATCGGAGATCCGGACGAACTCGTCCGGATCGGCCGAATGCTGCGCCGAGTAACGGCTATCGCTCATGATGACTTATCTTCCAGACTTCAGCTCGGACCACATCCGGTTTTGCAGGCGTTGGATGTTCAAGGGCAGCGCCTTGATCACGTACAGGGTCTTGGAGACCTCCGCCGGCGGGTAGATCATGGGGTTGTCGGCCACGTCCTTGACCACGTACTGCCGCGCCTCTTTGTTGGCGTTGGGGTAGAACATGGTGTTGGTGATGGCCGCGTGCACCTTGGGCGTTTCGATGTAGTTGATGAAGGCCAGCGCCTCTTCGGGATGCGGGGCATCCTTGGGGATGACCATCAGGTCGAACCAGGCGGGCGCGCCGCCCTTGGGGATGAAGTAATTCACTTCATAGGACTTCTTGGCGTCCTGGGCGCGCTTGCGGGCGATCATCACGTCGCCGGAGAAGCCGTAGACCATGCACAGGTCGCCCACGGCCAGCTCGTCGATATAGCCCGACGAGCTGAACTGGCGGATGTACGGGCGGATCTTCATCAGCACGTCCAGCGCGGCCTTGTAGTCGTCGGCGTTGGTGCTGTTGGGATCCTTGCCCAGGTACTTCAGCACGGCCGGGAACACCTGGGCGGCTTCGTCCAGCATCGAGATGCCGCATTCCTTCAGCTTGGCGGCGTTCTCGGGCTTGAAGATCATGTCCCAGTTGGCCAGGTCCACCCCGTCGCCCATGATCTGCTTGACCTTGGTGACGTTGTAGCCCAGGCCGTTGGTGCCGTAGCCCCAGGGAATCGCGTACTCGTTGCCGGGATCGACGGTGGCGACCAGCGCCATCACTTCGGGATCCAGGTACTTCCAGTTCGGGATCTTGGACTTGTCCAGCTTCTGGAACAGGCCGGCTTCGATCTGGCGCGAGGCGTAATGCGTGGACGGGACAACGACGTCGTAACCCGACTTGCCGGCCAACAGCTTGGCCTGCAGGGTGTCGTTGCTGTCGTAGACGTCATAGCGGACCTTGATGCCGGTTTCCTTTTCAAAACCGGGAATTGTGTCCGGAGCCGTGTATTCGGCCCAGTTGTAGACGTTGACGACCTTGTTCTGCGCCACCGCCGCCGAAGAGGCCGCCGTGACCAGCATCGCCCCAAGCGCCCAGCGCATACCCGCCCGTAATTTCATCACCAGCCCCCTTGCGTTATGCCGTATGTGACAGGAGTACCAAAAGGCGAAATGATAAAGCTTTTTAGCGAGGACCTGCCCAACTTTGCCGGGCGATTGGCGCGATTTGGGCCAGATGACGGCAATTGGCCGTCCCCGCCCGGTCAGGGCTGGATTCCCACGCCCCAGGCCGTCCAGTAGCTGTCGCGCAGGCGCAGCCAGAAGCGCTCGCCCTCTTCCCCGGCCACCTTGCGCAGCGAACGGCGCAGGCGTTCCAGGTTGGCCTCGCGCTGCCGGTCCGACAGGGAGCCTTGCGTGCCGCGGTCGAAATCGATCAGCCAGACGCGGCCGTCGCTGCCCACCAGGATGTTGAAGGCGTTGAGATCGGCGTGCCAGACGCCGGCCCGGTGCATGCGCACGATGGCCTCGGCCGCCGCCTGCCAGACCGGCTCGGCCAGCGCCTGGGCCAGGGGCCGCACGCCGGGGATGCGCTCGACCACGATGGCGGCGCGGTAGATTGGGCCTTGCCGCCAGTAGGCGGCGGCCAGCGGCGCCGGCACCGCCAGGCCCTGGGCGCGCATGGCGGCCAGCAGGCGGTATTCGCGGAAGCTGCGGGTGCGGGCCTCGCCGTTCCAGAGATAAGCGTCGCGGCTGATGCGCGCGATCATCCCGCCGCGGCGGTAGCGCCGCAGCACGCCCTGCCAGCCCGCGCCTTGCACGAACCAGGCCGCCTGGCGCCCGCCGGCATCCACCGGCCGCGCCCGGTCGCCGTAGTGCGTGGGGTTGAACAGGTCCGGGCCGGCCTCGGCCAGCCGCGAGGGATCGCTCAGCATGGCTCCGCCCAGGGGGCCGGACCAGGCCAGGCGCCGTTCGCCGGAGCGGGAATCGCCTTCAGCCTTCACGGTTGCGCATCCAGTCGGCCACGCCGTAGAAGGACTGCAGCAGGCGTTCGACCAGGGCCGGTTCGATCCCCTGGTCTTCCATGGCCCGGCCGATGCAGATGACCCATTGGTCGCGCTCGATCTCGCCGATCGAGAACGGCAGGTGCCTGGCGCGCAGCCGCGGATGGCCGAAGCGTTCTATATAGTGGTCCGGGCCGCCGAAGTAGCCGCAAAGAAACCAGAACAGCTTGTCGCGCGCCTGGTCCAGGCTGGGGCCATGGGCCGCCCGCAGCTCTTTCAGGTCGGGCTCCATGTCCATCAGGTCATAGAAACGGTCCACCAGGGCGCGCACGCCCGGCTCGCCGCCAAGTAGGTCAAAAATGCTGCTCGAATTTTCCACGGGTTCGCTAATTGTATGGACGCGGGCTGTCATCAGGTTTCTCGTAGGGTGACCAGGGGCGGCGTGCGCAACACGCCGCGCAGGGCCAGGGCGCCGCCGGCCCAGGCGCCCAGCATGCCCGCGGCGATGCCCGCCAGCCACGGCCAGAGGCTAAGAGTAATAGTGAAATCAAAGACCTGCGTTGACAAAGCCCAAGCGATCGCGGTGGCGCCGGCCGCCGCCAGGAGGCCGGCCAGGCCGCCCACCGCCCACAGCTCGATGCGTTGGGAGCGTGCCAGCTGGCTGCGGGTCGCGCCCAGCGCGCGCAGCACAGCGGCTTCGCGCATGCGTTCGTCGCGCGTGGCGGTCAGCGCCGCGGACAGCACCAGCACGCCGGCGGCCAGCGTGAACAGGAACAGCAGCTGCACAGCCTTGCCCACTTCGTTCAGCACGGACTGCAACTGTTGCAGGATGGCGCCCACGTCGAACACCGTCAGGTTCGGGAACTCGCGCACCAGCGCGGGCAGGACCGCGGCCTTTTCGGGCGGCAGATAGAAGGAAGTAATCCAGCTTTGGGGCATGTCGGCCAGCGCGGCAGGCGTCAGGATGGCGAAAAAATTGACGCGCATCGTATCCCAATCGACCCGGCGGGTGCTGGAAACGGCCACCTCGACCTGCTGGCCCGCCACGTCGAAGGTCATCTTGTCGCCCAGCGCCAGGCCCAGGGCCTTGGCCAGGCCGGACTCCAGCGACACCTCGGCTGCGCCCGGTTCCAGCCAGCGGCCCTGCTCGATGCGGTTGGAGGACGGCAGTTCGTCGCCGTAGGACAGGTTGAACTCGCGGTCCACCAGGCGCTTGGCGCGGGGCTCCTCGTAGTCGTCCGGCCCCACGGGCTTGCCGTTGATGGCGATCAGCCGTCCGCGCACCATCGGCGCCAGCGTGATGCGGCCCAGCCCTTCGCGCGTCAGCGCGTCGGTCACGGCCTGGCGCTGGTCCGGCTGCACATTGATGAGGAAGCGGTTGGGCGCGTCCGGCGGCAGGGTCCGCTGCCAGCCCTGGATCAGGTCGGTGCGCGTCATGGTCAGCAACAGCAGCGCCATCAGGCCCACCGCCAGCGCGCACACCTGGGTGATGGTGGCCGCGCGCCGGCGAACCACGCCGGCCAGCGCAAAGCGCAACGCCGGCAGGCCGGCCGCCAGCCGGCGCACCCGCGCCAGGCCCAGGATGCACAACCAGGCCACCAGCGCGAACACGGCGAAGGCCCCCAGGAAGCCGCCCGCCACCACGCCACCCAGCTTGGCGTCGCCGGCAAACCACCAGATCAGCAGGGCAAAGCCCGCGGCCCCCAGGGTGTACCCGAAGGCGCTGCGCGCGCTCAGCGTGTCGGCATCGCGCCGCAGCACCCGGGCGGGCGGCACATGACGCAACTGGGCCAGCGCCGGCAAGGCGAAGCCCAGCAACAGCAAAAGACCGGTCAGCAGCCCCTGCAAGGCCGGAATGGCCGAGGGCGCCGGCAAGCTGGTATCGATCAGCGAACCCAGCAGCATCACCAGCACCTGGTGCACCGCATAGCCCAGCAGGCAGCCCGCGGCCGACGAGAACAGGCCGACCAGGGTGAATTCCAGCGTCAGCATGCGCGACACCTGCGACTGCACCGCCCCCAGGCAGCGCATGACCGCGATGCCGTCGCGGTGGCGCGTCATGTAGCGGCCGGCCGCCAGGGCCACGGCCACCGCCGATATCAGCACCGCCAGCAGCGCGACCAGCGACAGGAAGCGCTGCGCCCGGTCCAGCGTGCGGCGCACTTCCGGACGGCCGGACTCCAGCGTGGCGACCTTCTGGCCGCGCTTCAGGTTCTGTTTGAGCCAAGCCGAGTACCCGGCCACGGCGTCGGGCTGGCCCGCGACCAGCATGGCGTAGCCGATGCGGCTGCCCGGCGCGATCAGGCCGGTGGCGGGCAGGTCGCTGGCGCGCAACAGCACGCGCGGCGCCACGTTGACGAACTGCATGCCGCGGTCCGGCTCATAGGTAATGACGCGGTCCACGCGCAGGTGGGCGTCGCCCACGTTCAGCGTGTCGCCCACCTTCAGGTTCAGCAGGGACAGCAGTTGCCCGTCCACCCAGACCGCGCCCTCGGGCGGCACATCGCGCGTCGCGGCGTCGGGCTCGAAGGGCGCGCCGGCCACGCGCAGGGCGCCGCGCAGCGGGTAGCCCGGCTCCACCGCCTTCAGCGCGGCCAATTGGGCGCCATCGCCCGCCCCCACCATGGAGGGAAACTGCCAGGTGCTGGACACGGTCAGGCCGCGTTCGCGGGCCTGGTCCATGAAGGCGGCGGGCACCGGCTCGTCGGCGTCCAGCACCAGGTCGGCGCCCAGCATCTGCCCGGCGTCGCGCTCCAGCGCCCGGCCGACCCGGTCCGCCAGGAAGCCGACGCTGGTCACCGCGGCCACCGCGATCACCAGCGCCAGCACCAGCAGCCGCAGCTCCCCGGCACGGGCGTCGCGCATCATCATCCTGGCGCCTTGGCGCAGGGTGGACCAAAAACCTGGGCGCCTGGCCCGTGACGTATCAGGGAAATCCATCATTCCACAATGTTAACCAACGGCCTAGATCGGGGCCGAATCCCGATATCATCCCGGGGCGGGAGGCAGAGCCACCCATAAAGATACTCAAAACCTGGAGAAGACGATGCGTAAATCCTGGCTTGCCGCCACGATTCTGGCCGCCTGCGCGGCCGCAACCTCCCTGCCCGCCACGGCGCAGAACACCTTGAAGATGGCCTACGCCCTGTCGACCTCGTCGCACTACGGCGCGGGCGCCGACGCGATGGCCAAGTCCATCGAAGCCTCCACAGGCGGGAAATACAAGGTACAGCAATTCGCCAACAGCGCGCTGGGCGGCGAACGTGAAGTGATCGAAGGCCTGCAGATCGGCACCATCGATCTGGCCATCGTGTCGACCGGCGCCACCCTGAACTTCGTGCCCGAGACCGGCGTTTTCGACATTCCCTTCCTGCTGCGCGACCTGCCGCACGCCCGCAACGTGCTGGACAGCAAGATCGGACAAGATATGCTGGCAAAGTTCCCCAGCCGCG
>JALDYL010000316.1:0-4621 GCA_032153965.1 Achromobacter sp.
GGTCCGGCTACCAGGGACCCGCCGCGCGCGGGATTCAGCGCGGCGTCACGCGCACCGCGGTAAGCAAGCCTATCACGCAAAGCGTGGCTTGCTCGCCGTCGTAGGCATGCACCTCGACCTGGCAGACGGACAGGCGCTTGCCGGGCTTGACCACGCGGCCGCTGGCCACATAGCGGCTGCCCTGGGCGGGCGCCAGGAAGTTCATCTTGAACTCCGAGGTCAGCACGTCCTCGCCCGGCGCGAACAAGGTATAGGCGGCATAGCCGCCGGCGCTGTCGGCGATGGTCGTGGAAATGCCCGCGTGCAGAAAGCCGTTCTGCTGGCACAGGTCGGCGCGGTAAGGCAGCGCGATGTCCACCCTGCCCGGCTCGACCACGGCCAGTTCCGCGCCCAGCAAGGTCATGATGCTTTGCCGGGCGAAACTTTCCTGGACCCGTCCAGCCGGGTCCAGCTGCGCTTGCGATGGCGCCATGTCAGTCCTGCTCGCGCTTGACCAGGTTGACGATGCTGGAGAAGTCCAGCTTGCCCGAACCGCCGGAACTGTGCAGCGAATACAGGTTGCGCGCCAGCTCGCCCAACGGGATGGAAGCGCGCGCCGACAAGGCGGCCTCGGCCGCCAGGCCCAGGTCCTTCAACATCAGGTCCACGCCGAAACCGCCCGCGTAACCCTTGGAAGCCGGCGCATGCTCCATCACGCCGGGCCAGGGGTTGTAGAGCTCCGTGGCCCAGTTGCGCCCGGAACTCTTGGCGATGATGTCCGACAGCACCTTGGGATCCAGCCCGTTGGCCACGCCCAGCGCCAGGGCTTCCGAGGTGCCCGCCATCAGGATGCCCAACAGCATGTTGTTGCAGATCTTGGCCACCTGGCCGGCGCCGGCCGGACCGGCGTGGAAGATGTTCTTGCCCATCTTCTCCAGCACGGGACGGGCGCGCTCCAGCGCGGCAGCCTGGCCGCCGACGATGAAGGTCAGCGTGCCCGCGACAGCGCCGCCGGTGCCGCCGGAAACCGGCGCGTCGATCATGGCGATGCCGCGCACGTCCGCCGCCTGCGCCACCTTGCGCGCCGAGTCCGGCGCGATGGTGCTGCATTCGATGACCAGCGCGCTCGACGGGATCTTGCCCAGCAGGTCCTCGCCCAGGTACAGCCCTTCGACGTGCTTGCTGGCAGGCAGCATCGACACCACCACCTCGGCGCCCTTGACCGCTTCCGAGGCGGAGGCGGCGGCCTTGGCGCCAGCGTCCGTCAGGGTCTTCACGGCCGCGGGGACCAGGTCGAAAACCGTCACGCTATGTCCGGCCTTGACCAGATTCAATGCCATGGGCCCGCCCATATTGCCCAAACCGATAAACGCGATGCTGCTCATGATGTCCTGTCTCCTGTTGCTATAGCTATAGGTGTGAAATCATCGTGTACTGCGTTGCCGCGCCGGCGGGCGGCGGCCGATATGCCGCCGCGCGGCGCCTAGCGCCCTTCCTGCCCCAGGTCCGCCAGCGGATGGGGCTCGCCCTCTGGCCAGGGCTCGTCAAAGAATTTCTGCACCCAGGCATCGGTCGCCAGGTCGATGACGGCGGGATTCCAGCGCGGCTTCTTGTCCTTGTCGATCAGCAAGGCGCGGATGCCTTCGGCGAAATCGCCATGGCCGGTGCAGGCCAGCGCCGCGATGTACTCGGCGCGGAACACGTCGTCCAGCGAACGCAGGCGCAGCCGCTGCTGCAGCGCGAACGACAGGCGCGCCGATCCGGGCGAGCCGGCCAGCATGGTCTGCGCCGCGCGCGCCAGCCACGGATCCTCGTGGTCCTTCAGCGCCGCCAGTTCTTCGTAGATGTCGTCCAGGCGGTTGCCGTTGCACAGGCTGTTGATCAGGAACGAGTGCTGACGCAGATGACCGGGCGCGAGCGGCGTCTTGGGCTCCAGCGCCGTCAGCGCGCGGCGCAGCAGGCCATCGTTGATCGAGCGCGGCGGAATGGCGTCCTCCGCCGCATCTGCCGCCTGGCCAGCCCAGGGCTGCTCTTCCAGCGAAGCCAGCAGCCTGGGCCAATCCGCGTGGTCCAGGCGGAAGTCCGCCAGGCCGGCGAAAATGGCGTCCGACGTGCCCAGTTGCGCGCCGGTCAGGGCCAGGAACAGGCCGATCCTGCCTGACATCCGGTTCAACAGCCAGCTGCCGCCCACGTCCGGGAACAGGCCGATCGTGACCTCCGGCATCGCCAGGCGGGAGGTCTCGCTGACCACCCGGTGGCTGGCGCCCATCATCAGGCCGATGCCCCCGCCCATGACGATGCCATGGCCCCAGCACAGCACCGGCTTGGGATAGGTGTGGATGCGGTAGTCCAGGCGGTACTCGTGCTCGAAGAAGCGGCGCGCGTAGGCGTTGTTCCAGCCCGGCTTGCCGGCGTTTTCAGTCATGCTGCGGTACAGGCCGTGCAGGTCGCCGCCCGCGCAGAAGGCCTTGTCGCCCGCGCCCTGCAGCACCACCAGGGCCACGCCGGGATCGCGTGCCCAGGCATCCAGCCGCTCGGCCAGCAGGTCCACCATTTCCAGCGACAGGCCGTTCAGGGTCTGCGGCGAATTCAGCGTCGCGATCCCGAACCGTACTCCATTGGCAGCGGTTTTTTCTTCGAACAGCACCGGTGCATTCATCTTATGTCGGCTCCTTTTTCCAACAATTGGCGGGCGATGATCACGCGCATGATCTCGTTGGTCCCTTCCAGAATCTGATGAACGCGAGTATCGCGCACCAGACGCTCCAAGGGATAGTCCCGCAGGTATCCGTAACCGCCGTGAATCTGCTGCGCGTCCAGGCAGATCTGGAAACCCATATCGGTGGCGAAGCGCTTGGCCATGGCGCAGTAGGTCGCCGCGTCCGGCGCCCCCGCATCCAGCTTGCAGGCCGCCAGGCGCACCATCTGGCGCGCCGCCACCAGGTGCGTGGCCATGTCGGCCAGCTTGAACTGCAGGGCCTGGAACTCGGCCAGGCGGCGGTTGAACTGGCGCCGTTCGTCCATGTAGCGCCGGGCGGCGTCCAGCGCGCCCTGCGCCGCGCCCACCGAGCAGGTGCCGATGTTGATGCGCCCGCCGTCCAGGCCCTTCATGGCGATCTTGAAGCCCTCGCCCTCCTGGCCCAGCATGTTGGCCGCCGGCACCCGCACGTTCTCGAAGGTGATGGGGCGCGTGGACTGGCTGTTCCAGCCCATCTTTTCTTCCTTGCGGCCGTAGCCTATGCCCTCGCTGTCGGCCGGAATGGCGAACGCGCTGATGCCGCCCGCGCCCTCGCCGCCGGTGCGCGCCATGACCACCAGCAGGTCCGTGTCGCCGCCACCGGAAATGAAAGCCTTGGCGCCGTTGACGATGTAGTCATCGCCTTGGCGCTGCGCCCGGGTCGACAGCGATGCGGCGTCCGAACCCGCGCCCGGCTCGGTCAGGCAATAGGAAGCGAGCTTCTGGCCGCTGGCCAGCAACGGCCCCCAAGCCTCGCGCAGCGCGGGCTGGCCCCACTTGCCGACCATCCAGGTGGCCATGTTATGGATCGTGAGGAAAGCCGTGGTCGACGGGTCCACCGCCGCCATTTCCTCGAACACCAGGGTGGCGTCCAGGCGCGGCAGGCCCAGGCCGCCGATGTCCTCGCTGGCGTAGATGGCGCAAAAGCCCATCTCGCCCGCCCGCGCGAAGGCCTCACGCGGGAAGATGCCCTCGGCGTCCCAGCGCGCCGCGTTGGGCGCCAGTTCGCCCTCGGCGTAGTCGCGCGCCGCCTGCGCAAAAGCGCGTTGCTCGTCGGTCAGTTCCAAGTCCACAGCCTGTCTCCTGTTGTACTGAGTATTGTCTGTTGGCGTTGCTGCCGTCTCGTGAACGCCAGCCCGTCGATTTTGACATGACGTTGACGTAAACGTAAATGCGTGGCGATGCCTATGTTACGCCGGAAGCAGCGACGGCATTTGTCCTATTCGCGACATTGTGCGGGGCGGCAGGCCGCCGCCCCCGGGAGGCTTCCTACAGCAGCCCGGCCGGGCGGACCCTGCCGTTCCTGGCCGTCTTGGCGCGGCGGTGTTCGGCGCGGCGGCGCCGCGATTCCTTGGGATCGAAGCTCAGGCCGCGGTAGATTTCCACGCGGTCGCCGTCGGCCAGCCTGGCCTGCGGCTCGGTGGCGCGGCCGAAAATGCCCACGCCCCGGGTCCAGGGCTGCACTACCGGAAAGGCCTGGGCGAAGCCGCTGGCCGCCAGCGCGTCGGCCACGGTGGCGCCGTCGGGCAGGCGCAATTCACGCAGCCAGACATGGCCCGGCAGGGCATAGCAGACGCTGACGCCGATCTGCGGCGCCGCGGACGGCTCATTCGCCATACTTGGCCTGCGCGCGCTTGGTGAAGGAATCGATGAAGCTGGTGGCGATGCGGTTGAACACCGGCCCCACCACCATTTCCAGCGCCCGGTTCGAAAACGCGTACTCCATGGTGAACAGGACCTTGCAGGCGTCCTCGGCCAGCGGCTGGAACTCCCAGTGCCCCACCAGGCTGGAGAACGGGCCATCAACCAGCTCCAGGTCGATCCGGTCGGGATAGACGTGGGTGTTGCGGGTGGTGAAGCGCTGCTTCATGCCCGCGAAGCTGATCAGGATGGAGGCCTGCATGC
>JALDYL010000317.1:0-4614 GCA_032153965.1 Achromobacter sp.
CAGCTTCCAGCTGATGTCGATGTCCTCGGTGATCATGTCCAGGCTCCAGTAGCCCACGCGGTCCAGCGCCGCGCGCCGGAAGGCGGCGACCACGCCGGAGACCGTGAACACCTGGCCGTAGACGCGCTGGGTGCGTTTGATCAGGCCGATGATGGACGAGAACTCGCCCACCTGGATGCGCCCGATCATGGTGGAGCGGGTGCGGATGCGCGGGTTGCCGGTGACGGCGCCCACGCGCGGATTGTCGATCAGCGGCGCCACCAGGTAGGCGGCCGCGTTCGGGTCCAGCATGGCGTCGCCGTCGATGCAGACCAGGTACTCGCTGCGCGCGGCCATGGCGCCCATGCGCAGCGCCATGGCCTTGCCCTGGTTCTGCGCCAGGTGCACCACGCGCAGCCGCGGATGGGCGGCGGCCATGCGGTCCAGCATCTCGGCGGTGCCGTCGCTGGAGCCGTCGTTGATGGCGATGACCTCGATGTGTGGGTAGTTCTGGCCCAGCGCGGCCAGCAGCGTCTCTTCGCCGTTGTCGGCCTCGTTGTAGCAGGGCACCAGGATGGACACCAGCGGATTGCCGGACAGGGCCGGCGGCTGGCTGTCCTTGCCCCATTTCCAGTGCCGCTCCCAATGCCACCAGAAATAGATGCCGCCGGCCATCCACATGCCGGACATGAACAGGGGGTAGAAGAACACGAAGCCCAGCAGCGCCTCGCCGGTCAGCATCAGGGTGAAGCCGAAGGGGGCGCCAAGCACCGCGCAGAGAATCAGCAGGGCAATCAGACGGTCTATCATTTGAGCGGATACCAGGCTTCGGAAATGGCGGGCCGGATGCCTTGCAGCCGGGGCTGGTCTTGCGAGAAATCGTCGGGGTAGTAGCCGAAGCTGCGCGAGCCGCGCAGCTGCAGCCGCTTCATCCAGCCGGCCAGCACGGCCGTGTCGACCGGCGTGGCTTCGGGGCGGCCGGGGCCGGTGCGCCAATCGCGCGCCTGCAGTTCGAACACGGTCCTGTCCAGCGCCCCGGGGCGCTGCGCGACGGTGTCGACCAGCCGGTCCAGCCAGGCGTTTTCCTTGCCGGCCGGCACGTTCTCCATCAGCGGCATCGCCATTGGCGCGGTCCAGTCGTAGGCGCCCAGGAAATCGTCCAGGTTCTGCGCGAACCAGGTTTCGCTGCCGGGGTTCAGGATGGGTTCGGCAAAGATATTGCGCGCCGTCTTGATCTGCGGGCCGCGCACCGCGCGCACCCGCTGCGCGAGTTCGGCGGTGAAGTCCACCAGCGCGCGGCTCTTGTAGCGGGTCCAGCGTTGCAGGGTGTCGGGATCCGCGCGCAGTTCGGCGATGCTGCCGGGCAGGCCCGCGGCGCGATAGGCGGCCAGCGCGCCGGGGCTGGCGTCTTCGAAGTCCGACAGCAGCGCGTCGTCGTGGAACAGGATGCCGTCGAAGATCGCGTAGCGGGACAGGTCTTCGTACAGGTCGCCGATGCGCGCACGCACGGTGGCGTCGAACGGCGACAGGCGGCGGTACTGGTCGGGATCCGGCTCTGGCTGCGCCTGGCCTTCCTGCCAGCGCGTGACGCGGGGCAGGGCGGGATCCAGGTCGAAGGACAGCACCGGCATCCAGGCGTAGACCATCACGTTGGCGCGGTTGTGCAACTGCCAGGCGGCGCGGTTGAACAGGTCGGCGCGCATCGGCAGCCAGCGGTTGGGGAAGTAGACCGACTTCACCAGGCCGTCGCCCACGGGGTCCGAATAGGCCTGCAGGAACACCGTGTTGATCTGCATGTCCAGGATGCGCTGCACCAGCTCGCCCAGATTGCGGTCGGTCTGCGCCGGGTCCGGGTCGTAGACGTAGTCCAGGTCCACGTGCGCCACCCGCATGAAGGGTTGGGCCTCCATCCCGACCACGCTGTTGGCGAAGGGCTTGAGCGTCGGATCGCTGGACAGCAGCATGCGCGGCGTGGACATCAGGCGGCCGATGCGCCCTGGGCCGTCTTCCAGCGTCAGGGCGATCTGATAGCCGTGTTCCGCGGTGATGCGCAGGGTGGATCCGCCTTCGGCGCCATAAGGCCAGACCCATGCACGCGGCTTCTTGCCGGTGGCGCGGCGGATCTTCTCGGTGATGGCGGCGACGTCGCCGCCCATGCGCGCCTCGAATTCCGCCTCGGTCTCGTAGCGGCGGGTCTGCGCGTCATAGGCGCGGATGGCGGCGGCGGGCTCGGTATTGCCCTGGGGATTGGCCAGCGCGCCGTAGTGCGAGGCATTGGTGTGCGCGGCGATCTCCACCAGTCCCGAGCGCGAGATCTCGCGGATCTCGTCCCAGTTCAAAAAGCGCTTGCGGTCCTCGGGGCTGCCGCCGAAGTCCACGCGCTGGTTGGCGGGCGTGTCCATCCAGACGCCGACCGGGGCCAGCAGGGCAGGCCATTGGTAGGCTTTGAGGATGGGCAGCACGCGGGTATAGAAGCTGCGGTAGCCGTCGTCGAAGGACAGCAGCACCGCGCGCTCGGGCAGCGGCTTGCCGCCCTGGCGCGCGGCCAGGATCTGGTCCACGGACACGGCCTGGTAGCCGTTGGCGCGCAGCCAGGCCAGCTGCTCGACCAGGCGGTCGGTGCGCACGCTGAGAAAGCCCTGGTCGGGGTCTTCGTCTTCCACGTCGTGGTAGGCCAGGGCCAGGAACTGGCCCTGGACCCAGGGCTGCTCGGCAGGCGCGACCGGGCGCTGGTCCGGCGGCGTATAGACGGGAATGTCCTTGGCGCAGGCGGTCAGCGCCAGGATCGCGAGCAGCAGCAGGCCGGCGAGAATCAGGCGGGTATGGGTTTTAAGCATCATGGCGTTACTCGGTTCCGGGTTCAGAAGCGGTACGTCAGGTCGAACACGATGCGCAGTTCGCGCTCGCGTTCGCCGTCGTACGGGCGGCTGGTGCCGGTGATCATGGCGCCCATGTCCAGGACGTCGTTGGCGCGGTATCGCTGGCCATAGCCCAGCGCGATGACGCCGCCGGTGCCGTAGCCTTGCTGGGTGTAGGCGCCGGCGCCCAGGGTGCCGATCTGTTCCCAGGCGGTTTCGTAGCGGCGGTACAGAGTGTGCGTCAGGCGCACGCCGGGCAGCAGCATCAGGTCCGAGCGCGGATTGAAGTAGGGCACGTTGCTGTCGTGGCTGTTGCGCTGGGTGGACGCCTCGAATTCCAGGTCCGCCAGCAGGTGCGGCGAGGTGTAGACGCGCTCGCGCCCGGCCAGGCCCAGCGCCCAGCGGTTGTTGCCGTCGCTGAAATGCGAGGGCGACAGCGCCAGCGTCCACTCGCGGCGCTCGTCGGCGCGCCAGCGCACGTAGGCCGACAGGCTGTTGGAGGTGACGCCGCTGGTCAACGCGCGCAGCGGGGTTTCGCGCGACATGATTTCGCCCGAGCCGCCCACCTGCCAGTGGTCGTCAAGGTCGTAGGCGGCCGACAGGCGCACGCCCGGCTTCACGCCGTCGCCATAGTCGTGGGTGGAGACTTCGCCTTCGACGGTGAGGTCGCGGCCGCGCCATTCCACGCCGGTGCGCAGCCAGCGGTAGTTGCCGCGGCCTTCCTCGAAGTCGCCGGAGGCATAGCCGCCGCCGCCGAAGACCCGCCAGTTGTAGTCCAGCGGCGAGGAATAGAGCACGGCATCGATGCCGAAGTCGCCGCTGCCGGTGACCGGGCTGTCCGAGGCCAGGCCGCGGTAGCCGTTGATGCGCAGTTCGGCCTTGTTGTGCACTTCCCATTCGCGCGCCAGGCGGCGGCTGGTCAGGTTTTCGGGCGAGCGGGCCATGGTGTCCTGCGACAGCGTTTCGGCCTGGCGCCATTCCTGCAGGTCCAGGGCGGTGAAGCCCTGGCCGTTCTCCACGCCCAGGCTGCGCGGGGCCAGGGTCTCGGCCATCTTCAGTTCGACCTCCGAGGCGCGGGGCAGCGAACGGGCGCGGTGGACGGTGGCCAGGTCGCTGCGCAGGCCGGAGTTGTTGGGCGCGTTCTCGACCATCTCTTCCAGGCGCTGCCGGGCGGCGACGGTGTCGTTGGCCTGCAGGCGGGCCGATGCCAGGGTTTGCCGGCTTTCCAGGTTCAGGTCGTTGGGCATGCGGGTGGCTTGGCCCTTGTAGTACAGCCAGGGGGCATAGCCCGATTCGACGCCGTCGGTGACCGCGCCGGTTTCGCTGAACTGTTCGCCCTCGGCCAGCGAGTAATACAGGCCGGTCTCGGTCGCCAGGCGCTGCTCGGCATCGTCGCCGCGCAGGGCGTCGTCGGCCGCGACCTGGCGATAGATGTCGCGGGCGCGTTCGGGCTGACGTACATACAGGTAGGCCGAGGCCACGTCGTTCAAGGCGTAGCGCGGCACTGTGACGCCCTCGGCCAGCAGGGCTTCGTATTCGCGGACCAGATCGGCCATGCGCACGCGGACGTGCAAGGCGTGCAGGCGGTCGATGCGGGCGCGCAGCGCGTCGGCGCGGGCGTCTTCCTGCTGCTGCCAGGCCGGAATCAGTTCGTCGTAGCGGGCCAGGGCGCGGTCGGCCAGCACGAAACGCTCGGCTTCCGAGCGCGTGGGCATGGCCGCCAGCCGCACCTGCTGGGCCAGCGCGTCGGCCTCGAAGCCGCGCATCTGGCCGGCGT
>JALDYL010000318.1:0-4602 GCA_032153965.1 Achromobacter sp.
CCGACAACCCGCGCGCTCACATCGAGACCACCGGGCCGGAAATCTGGAACCAGACAGAAGGGCGCGTCACCCACTTCGTCAGCGCCATGGGCACCACGGGCACCATCATGGGCGTGTCGACCTATCTGAAGTCGCGCAACCCCGCGGTGCAGGTAGTGGGCGCGCAGCCTGCCGAAGGATCGTCGATCCCGGGCATACGCAAGTGGCCCGAAGCCTATCTGCCCAAGATCTTCGATCGCAGCCGGGTCGACGCGTATGAATCCATCGAGCAGGCGGAGGCCGAACAGATGGCGCGCCGGCTGGCGGCGGAAGAGGGCATCTTCGGCGGGATTTCCTCGGCGGGTGCGCTGGTTGCGGCCCTGCGCGTGGCGGAGCGCGTCAACGACGCCACCATCGTGTTCATCGTGTGCGACCGCGGCGACCGCTACCTGTCCACGGGCGTGTTCAACTGAACGCCTGACCGCGTCGCGCTGAACAAAACCGCCATGCCGGGCTTGCCGGACATGGCGGTTTTTCATTGCAGGGGCGCAGCGGGCGCCCCGGTTTCTTGCCTGCTTATTCAGGCTGGATGCCAGCGTCCTGCATCACCTTGATCCAGCGCTTGCTTTCCGCGAGGTTGAAGGCTTCCGCTTCCTGGTAGCTCATGGCGCTGGGCAGCGTGCCCTGCGACTTCAGCGCTTCCACCACCTTGGGCGATTGCGAGGCTTCGATCATGGCCTTGTTCAGCTTGGCGATGATGGGCTGCGGCGTATCCTTCGGCGCCCACATGCCGTACCAGGTAACGATGTCGAAACCGGGCAGGACGCTTTCCGCGATGGTCGGCACGTCGGGCAGTTCGGCCAGGCGTGTCTTGGTCGTCACGGCGATCGGGCGGATCTTGCCGCTCTGGATCAGCGGCAGGGCCGGCGCCAGCGGCGCGTACATCAGGTCCACATGGCCGCCCGCGACGTCGGTCAGCGCCGGGCTGCTGCCGCGGTAGCCGACGTGGGTGATCTTGGCCTTGGTGGACGTGTTGATGAGTTCACCCGCCAGGTGCGGCAAGGTGGCGACGCCGGGCGAGGCGAAGGTCAGCGAGCCGGGCTGGGCCTGGCCCTGCTTGATCAGGTCGCCGAAGGTCTTGAACTTCGAGTCGGGCGGGACGACGGCCACCATGGGCACCGTGCCCAGCACACCCACCATCTGGAAGTCCTTGATCGGGTCAAAGCTCAGATTCTTGAATTGGGCCGGATAGATGCCCTGCACCGACGGGTTCATCAGCAAGGTGTAGCCGTCGCCAGGCGCCTTGGCGACCTGGGCCGTGCCGATGGTGCCGCTGGCTCCCGCGCGGGTTTCGATCACCAGCGGCTGGCCCAGGATTTCCCCCATCTGGACCGCGATCACGCGGCCGACCACGTCCGTCGGTCCGCCCGCCGCCCACGGCATGATCACGCGGATGGGCTTGTCAGGATAGGCCGACTGCGCGTAGGCGCTTGCCGCCGGCAGGGCCGCCGTGGCGATCGCCGAGCATGCCGCGGCGAGGAAGGTGCGTTTGTTCATCTACTGTCTACTCCTACAAAGGTGAGATTGGCCGACGGCAGCGCTGCCTGCAGCATCGCCTTGACCTCGGCCAGTTGTTTCCCCGTGGTGGCTTCGTTCTTCAGCATCCGGCTCAGCGGGCCGGCCACCACGATGGCAAAGGGTTGTTCATATGCCCGGAATCCGAGCGCAATGGACATCACGTCTTCGACGTTCTCGCCCACCGAGCGCTGCCAGCCGCGCGCCACGCCCGCTTCCAGGTCGCGGTCGAAGGCTTCCTGGCTGGTGAGCGTGCTGTCCGTGTAGGCGGCAAAACCGCTGTAGGCCTTGAACCACTTCTGGCGTTCTTCCTGGGACAGCACCGACAGCAGCGCCTTGCCGGAGCTGGTGGCATGCACCGCCTTGAAGCCGCCCGGCTGGTGCGAGAAGCGGATCGTCTGCTTGGACTCGGCGACGATCAGGTACACGACCTTGTCGTCGGCCAGCTTGGCCAGCAAGGCCGTTTCGCCCGTCAGGTCCCGCACCCGGGCCAGCACCGGCTCGATCACCGCGTTCAGCGGGTCGCTATGGCAGATCAGGGTGGCCACGTGGATCAGCTTCTGGGTCGGGTAGTAGCCGTGCTTCTTGCCGATTTCATAGAGATAGCCGCGCGCCTCCATGGTCTTCAGGAGCCCGTGGCAGCTCGACAGCGGAATCCCCATCTGGGCCGCGATTTCGCTGTACAGCAAAGGCTTCTGCGCCTCGGCGAAGAGGTTCAGTACGTCCAGCACGCGGCCTGCGGTTTTCACATCCATGATGTTAGTATCCTATACGTGATAAATTTATGTCAAACAGCATTCAATCGACCAGGAGTTGCAACGCATGAGATGGAAGAACCGTCCTGAGGGATCGAACTGGGGAGATTTCGGGCCTGACGACCAGCGAGGTTGCCTGAATTACATCACCCCCGCGAACGTGCTGAGCGGCGTACGCGAAGTCCGCGAGGGCCTGAGTTTCTGCCTGTCGCTGCCGCTGGATTACCCCGGGGGCAACGGCGTGAACGTCCGGCGCCATCCGCCCAAGCTGCGGCCCACCGAAAGGGACGGCGACCAGTACCTGAATTTCCCCTTGGGGCGCCTGCGTCCGGGATGCGTCGACGTGCTCAGCGACGACATCGTCGAAATGAGCCTGCAATACTCAACGCAATGGGATTCGCTGGCGCACGTGGGCGCGCTGTTCGACGCCAATGGCGACGGCCTGCCCGAACGCGTCTACTACAACGGCTACCGGCCCAACGAACATGTGGTGGGGCCGGTCGATTACGACGTGGACAATGGCTACGCCAAGACCGACCTGGGTCAGGGCCCGGCCTCCAACGCCAAGAAGCTGGACATCACCCAGCTGGCCGAATCCTGCCTTCAGACCCGGGGCGTGATGGTTGATCTGGCGCGCCATTACGGCCGGGAGCAGAAGTCGGTCGGCTACGACGACCTGATGCGCATACTGGAAGCCGACCGGATCGAGATCGAGCGCGGCGATATCGTGCTGTTCCACACGGAATTCGGCGACGCCCTGCTGGAAAAGAACCGCGAGCCGGACCCCCATACGCTGCACGAGATCTGCGCCGGCCTGGACGGCAGCGACGAGAAGCTGCTGCAGTGGATCACCGATTCGCAGGTGGCGGCCATGGCATCGGACAACCATGCACTGGAAATCTATCCCACGCAAAAGCCCAATGCCTGCTGCGCGGCGCTGCCCTTGCACCACCATTGCATCTTCAAGCTCGGCATGCCGATAGGCGAGATGTGGTATCTGGGGGCGCTTGCGCGCTGGCTGACGGCCAACGGCCGCAGCCGCTTCCTGCTGACGGCGCCGCCGTTGAACCTGCCTGGCGCCGTGGGTTCGCCCGCGACGCCGGTCGCGACGGTGTAAAGGCAGGCCGCGGCGTTGGACGCCGCGGCTTCAAGCACTGTCAGCGGCCCACGCGGGCTTCGATCTCGTAGGCCAGATCCGCCACGGACGTCGCGTAGAAGTAGCTGCGGTTGTACTTCGTCAGGGCGAAGAAGTTGGGTGTGCCGACGCGGTATTGCGCCGTGCCCCTGGCTTCCTCGACCAGGTCGACGACCCCCAGCGGCTGGCTGCCCCAGCCCGCGGCAGAGGCGCCCGGCTGCAGACGCGCGCCGGCCGCCGTGAGCGTGCCCCAGCTTTGCTTGGGTTCCAGTCCGCCGTCGACCAGCGCGGTGGGATCGGCGGGCAGCACCACGGGCGCGAACACCGGCAGGCCGCGCTGCCAGCCATGCTGCGACAGGAAGCTGCCCACCGACATGATGGCGTCGCGGGTGTTGTTGCTCAGGTCGATATGGCCGTTGTCGTCGCCGTCCACGGCGTAGTGCATGACGCTGGTGGGCATGAACTGGGGCATGCCGATGGCGCCGGCATAGGAGCCGCGCGTTTCCAGGTCCAGCTTGTCTTTCATGACCAGGGTCAGGAAATCCGCCAGTTGGCCGCGGAACATGGTGGCGCGTTCGGGCTTGGCCGGGTCCGGATAGTCGAAGGCCAGCGTGGTCAGGGCGTCCAGCACGCGGAAATTGCCCATATTGCGGCCATACAGCGTTTCCACGCCGATGATGGAGGCGATCACGGGCGCCGGGACGCCGAAGCGCTGCGCCGCCTGGTTGAGCAGGTCGCGGTTCTCGTTGTAGAACTCCACGCCCCAGCCGATGCGCTTGGGTTCGACGAAGCGCGAGCGATAGGTCAGCCAGCTGCGCCAGATCTTCTTGCCCGGCGGCGACGGCGCGATCAGGCGCGCGACGGTGGCGTTGTAGCGCGAACCGGCCAGCGCGGCGACCATGGGGTCCAGCGGCAATTGGCGTTCGGTGGCCAGGTTTTCGACAAAGGAACGGACTTCAGGCCGCAGCGCGCCATTGGCGCCCAGCGCGGCGGGACCGTCGTCCGCCAGTTCAGAACCAGGTGTCGGCGCGCTGGGTCCGATGCGAATGGGGGCCGGGGTTGATTCGGCGGCCGGCTGGCCGGCGGCGGTGTTGGTGGTGGCAGAGGGAGCGGTGGTGGAGCAGCCCGCCAGCAGGGCGGAAAGCGTTCCGAGTTGCA
>JALDYL010000319.1:0-4589 GCA_032153965.1 Achromobacter sp.
CCGACCTGATCCTGCTGGACTGGATGCTGCCCGGCACCTCCGGCCTGGCCATGGCGCGCAAGCTGCGCAACGACGAGCGCACCCGCGCCGTCCCGGTCATCATGCTGACCGCCAAGGGCTCCGAGCAGGACAAGGTGGACGGCCTGGAAGCCGGCGCCGACGACTACATCACCAAGCCCTTCTCGCCCAAGGAGCTGATGGCGCGCATCAAGGCGGTGCTGCGCCGCCGCGCCCCCCAGCTGACCGACGACGTGATCGACGTGGGCGGCCTGAAGCTGGATCCGGTGACGCACCGCCTGTCGGGCAACAGCCAGTCGCTGCAGATCGGCCCCACGGAATTCCGCCTGCTGCATTTCTTCATGACGCACCCCGAACGCGTGTTCTCGCGCTCGCAGCTGCTGGACCAGGTCTGGGGCGACCACGTCTTCGTGGAAGAACGCACCGTCGACGTGCACATCCGCCGCCTGCGCAAGGCGCTGGAACCCAGCGGCCACGACGCGCACGTGGAAACGGTCCGCGGCAGCGGCTACCGGTTTACGGCCCAGCTCCCCACGCGGTAAAACTCCCGCACGATGATCTGGCTGCGCACTCTTTTCCTGGTCGCCCTGTGGGCGGTTGCCGCATTATTGGTCCAATGGCTCATAGGAGACCCGGCGGGCTGGATAGTGTTCTCCGTCGCGCTGGCCGCCATGCTGCTCTGGCGCAGCTGGCGCCTGCACCTGGTGTCCCACTGGGCCAACCATCCGGACACCTCGCCCCCCGCTTCGGTCGGGCCGTGGGACGATATCCTCGCCCCGCTGTACCGCTACACCCGCGCCCGGGCCCGCGAACTGAACGAAACCCAGAACACCATGCAGGGCATGCTGGCCGCAGCCCAAGCGCTGCCGGACGGCGCGGTGACCCTGAACGAGGATTTCCAGATCGACTGGTGCAACCGCATGGCGCGCCAGCATCTGGGCCTGCGCCTGCCGGCCGACCGCGGCCATAATCTGCTGAACCTGCTGCGCGCGCCCGAATTCGTGGAATACGCGCATCGCTCGTCCTGGCCCGAACCCATCCTGGTGCGCCTGGGCCAGCAGGGTCAGGAGCGGCTGATGATGATGCAGCTGACGGCCTACGCCAGCAATCAGCGCCTGCTGATCACGCGCGACGTCACCCAGATCGAACGCCTGGAAACCACGCGCCGCGACTTCGTCGCCAACGTCTCGCACGAGCTGCGCACGCCGCTGACGGTGCTGGCGGGCTTTCTGGAAACCCTGCGCGACATGCCGGCCGACGCCCTGCCGGCCGAACAGCGCGAGCAGTACATCGACATGATGCACGAGCAGGCCCACCGCATGCAGGCCATCGTCGAAGACCTGCTGACCCTGTCCACGCTGGAATCCTCGCCGGGCAGCGACCCGCGCGCCGTCAACATGGGCGCGCTGCTGCAGAAGGCGCGCCAGCAGATCGAGGCTTTGTCGGGCGGCCGCCATGTGCTGGAATGGCACATCGACGAATCCCTGGACGTACTGGGCGCCGAGACCGAGCTGACCTCGGCCCTGTCCAACCTGCTGACCAACGCGGTGCGCTACACGCCGGACGGCGGCACCATCACCGTGCGCTGGGAGCGTGAGGAAGACGGCGGCGCGCGCTACAGCGTGCAGGACACCGGCATCGGCATCCCCGCGCGCCACCTGCCCCGCCTGACCGAGCGCTTCTACCGCGTGGACCGCGGCCGTTCGCGCGCGGTGGGCGGCACCGGCCTGGGGCTGGCGATCACCAAGCACATCGCCATGCGCCACGACGCCGAACTGGTGATCACCAGCGAACCCGGCAAGGGCAGCGTGTTCGCGCTGCGCTTTCCGCCCGACCGCATCGCCATCGACAGCCCGGCCTGAACCGCCGGTCTTTTACCGTAAACGGCGCCTGACACGGCGCTGATGGTAAATTTTCGGCCATGCGCATACTGGTCATCGAAGACGAACCCAAACTGGCCGACTACCTAAAGAAAGGTTTGTCGGAGCAAAGCCATGTCGTGGACCTGGCGCGCGACGGCGTGGACGGCCTGCATCTGGCGCTGGAAGGCGCCTACGATCTGATCGTGCTGGACGTGATGCTGCCGGGCGTGGACGGCTTCGGTGTGCTGGCTGCCGTGCGCGAACAGAAGGACACGCCCATCCTGATGCTGACCGCGCGCGATGCGGTCGAGGACCGCGTGCGCGGCCTGGAGGGCGGCGCCGACGACTATCTGGTCAAGCCCTTCGCCTTTTCGGAATTGCTGGCGCGGGTGCAGGCGCTGTTGCGCCGCGGCCGTTCGCAGGAACCCACCCTGCTGCGCCTGGCCGACCTGGAACTGGACCTGGCCCGCCGGCGCGCCCAGCGCGGCGGACGCCGCCTGGACCTGACCGCCAAGGAATTCAATCTGCTGGCCCTGCTGCTGCGCCGCCACGGCCAGGTGCTGTCGCGCACCACCCTGGCCGAGCAGGTCTGGGACATGAACTTCGACAGCGACACCAACGTCATCGACGTGGCGGTGCGGCGGCTGCGCAGCAAGCTGGACGACCCCTACGACACCAAATTGCTGCACACCGTGCGCGGCATGGGCTACGTGCTGGAATCGCGTCCCGCATGAGGCCGCCGCGCATGCGTTCCATGCAGGCGCGGCTGACCCTGCTGCTGGGCGCCATCGCCCTGCTGGTGTCCAGCCTGGCAGGGGCCACGCTGTTCTGGGCGCTCAAGCGCGAAGTGGAACGGCAGGAAATCACCGAGGTCAGCGGCAAGCTGGAATTGATCGATCACCTGATCGACATGCAGAACAGCGCCCGCGGCCTGAAGGACCTGGCCGCCACCTTCGACGACATGCGCGCGGGCGAAGGCCAGCTCGGCATCTGGATCGTGGATGCGCACGGCCATTCCGTGTACGGCGGACCCGCCCCCGAAACGCTGGCCACCGAGGACGGCAGGCAGGTCGTCCTGCAAACCGCCGACGGCGGCCGCATGCGCGGCCTGCGGGTCGCCATGAATGACCGCATCCTGCCCGGCGCGCAACTGACCGTGGCGGTCAGCACGCGCACCAGCTCACAGTTCCTTTACGCCTACGGCACCGCGCTGGTGCTGATCTGCGCGCTGTGGGTGGGCGCGACGGTGGTGCTGGCGGCCTGGGCCGTGCGCCGCAGCATGGCGCCTGCCCGCAGGCTGTCCGAACAGGCGGCCAGCATCCAGCCCGACAACCTGGCGCGGCGCCTGCCGCTGGAACACACCGACCGCGAACTGCATGAACTGGTCCGTTCCTTCAACCGCACGCTGGAGCGCCTGCAGGCCGCCTACCAGCAGATGGAAGGCTTCAACGCCGACGTCGCGCACGAGCTGCGCACGCCGCTGGCCACGCTGATCAACGGCACGCAGGTCATGCTGTCGTCGCCGCGCGATGCGGCCGAACTGCGCGATGCGCTGGAATCCAACCTCGAAGAGCTGGAAGACCTGAAGACCCTGGTCAACGACATGCTGTTCCTGGCGCGCGCCGACCGCGGCGAACGGGCCGCCGATCTGGCGCCGGTGTCGCTGGCCGCCGAAGCGCGGCGCGTGGCCGAATACTACGAAGCCACGCTGGAAGAAAGCGGCGTGCACCTGCGCTGCGTGGGCGACGCCACCGTGGCCGCCAACGCCGGGCTGGTGCGCCGCGCGCTGGCCAACCTGATTTCCAACGCCATCAAGGCCACGCCCCGCGGCGGCGACATCGTGCTGACCTGCTCGGCTTCGCCAGCGGGCGCGCGGGTCGAAGTGCGCAACCCCGGCCCGCCCATCCCGCCGGCCGACCTGCCCCGCATCTTCGACCGCTTCTTCCGCTCCAGCCAGGCGCGCGCGCCGCGCAGCGAAGGCCATGGCCTGGGCCTGGCCATCGTGCGCGCCATCGCGCGCATGCACGGCGGCGAGGTCGATGCGGCCTCGGGCGCGCACGGCACCGTGGTCGGCATCACGCTGCGTGCGCCGGACGGCCATGCCGCCGCGGCCAACATTACAAAATCGTAATGTTCAGGACAGAATGGGGTCACCCCCGTTCCTCTACAGTACGCTTGCAATCACATCGTCCCGCAACGGAGCATCATGAACCTTACCCGTCTTACGCGCCGCCTGGCCCTTGCCGCGGCCCTGTGCGCGCCCGCTTTCGCCACCGCCCAGACACCCGTCAAGGTCGAGGTCTGGAAGACCCCGACCTGCGGCTGCTGTGAAGACTGGGTCAAGCACATGCGCGACAGCGGCTTCGCCGTCACCACCCACGACGTCCAGGACACCGGCCCCATCCGCCGCAACGCCGGCATGGCCAACTACGGCTCTTGCCACACCGCCGCGGTCGAGGGCTATGCGATCGAAGGCCACGTGCCGGCCAGCGACGTGCGCCGCCTGCTGCTCGAAAAGCCGGACGCCGCCGGCCTGGCCGCGCCCGGCATGCCGCTGGGTTCCCCCGGCATGGACGGCCCCGAGTACGGCGGCCGCAAGACGCCGCACGACGTGGTGCTGGTGGACAAGCAAGGCGGCGCCAAGGTCTTCCAGGCCTACCGGTAAAGCTCAATCCTTGAAGTCCGACTCGGGCATCGCTCCTTTTGGAG
>JALDYL010000320.1:0-4586 GCA_032153965.1 Achromobacter sp.
CCAGCGCCGCGGGCGCCGCCGGCATTGCCGGCATGGCGCCGTAGGCGACGCGCACGGCCGCGGCCGGCGCGCCGCGCTGGGCGTAGGAAGGAGAACTGGCCATGCGCCCGCGACGGTTTAGGGCTGCAGCACTTCGACCGTGCCCGCGTAGGACAGGCGGCGCTTCTTGGCCTGCGGCACGCTGACCTTGGCGTCTTCCATGCCGGCTTCGATCCAGTACAGGCCGGGCTGCGGCCACTTCACGGAGAACTTGCCGTCCTTGTCCGTCTTCAGCTGGATTTCGCCGACCTTGTCGCGATAGCGGCTGCCGCCGGGCACCACGTTGACTTCCAGGTCGGCGGCGGGCTTGCCGTCCAGCAGCATCTGGAAGGTGGCGGGCTCGTCCGTGAACAGGTCGTTCGGATGGGTCACGGGCGCCAGTTCCAGGCCACGGCCGACCGGCTTGACGGCCGAAGGCTTGCCGGCGGTCACGAAGGTTTCGACGCGGCCCAGGCTTTGCGAGACTTCCAGCTCATCGGCCTTGGCCGGCACGGCCTGCGCCAGGCCTTCGGGCTTGCCGAAGTAGCGCTTGTTCTTGCCGTCTTCCTTCCAGCGCGCGAACACGCCGTCGTTGACCACGGCCACGCGGTAGGTGCCGGCCTGCTTCAGTTGCAGGTCGAAGGTGCTGCGCAGCTTGCCCTTGTTGATGTTCTCGGCTTCTGCGGCGCTGCCGTCCGGCGCGATCACGGCCAGGCCGTCCAGGCGCAGCGGCGCGTGGTTGAAATAGAACTTGTCGTTGCCGACGGCGGCGTCGACGGTGACCCAGCTGTCGGTGCCCGACAGCACCGTCGAGGACGGCACGATCCAGACGTCATGCGCCTGGGCGGCAAAGGGCAGGCACAGCGCCAGGGCGGCGGCCAGTTTGGCGGCGGATTTCATCGTTGCGCTCCTAGGAGGTCTCAGGGTTTCAGGTCGAGCGCGATGGCGCCCAGTTCGTGTTCGCCGCGCGCCGTCAACTGCTCGGCCTTTTGCGGCGGCCATTGGAAGGGAATGCGCAGCAGCTCGCGGCCGCCGACTTCGCGCGCGGCTTCGACCACCACGGCGTACTGGCCGGGCTTGAGGCCCGACAGGGGCTTGCCGGCCGCGTCAAAGCTCAGCGCGTGCTTGCCCACGGGCTTGGTGGCGCCGCTGACGCCGTCCACCGGGAATTTCTGGTTGCGACCGCTGCGGCGCCACCATTGGCGCATGTCCTTGAGCCATTCCGTGCCTTCGTCGTTCTTCTTGGCCACGTCGTACCAGACGGCCAGGTCGGTGGCCACGCTCTGGTCCGGGTTCTCGATCCAGATCGCCACGTAGGGACGGTGGTACTCGGCCACGTCCAGGCGCGGGATCTCGATGGACAGGCCGATGTCGGCCGCTTGGGCCGTTCGGGCGATCAGGCCGGCCAGCAGGGCCGACAGCAACAGCTTGCGCATGGAAATCTCCAGGGGCGGATCGTTGGAATCAATGAATGAAAAGCAGGGCCAGCACCACCGGAATCACCACGCCCAGGCCGACCATGGGCCAGGTCGCGCTGCGGTTGCCGGCGTGCATCTTGAGCAGCACCAGTCCGGTCAGCGAAAAGACCAGACAGGCGACGGCGAAGATGTCCAGGAACCAGCTCCAGGCCAGGCCGGTGTTGCGGCCCTTGTGCAGGTCGTTCAGGTACGAGATCCAGCCGCGGTCGGTACGTTCGTATTCCACGTCGCCGCTGGCCAGGTCGATGGACAGCCAGGCGTCGCCGCCGGCGCGCGGCAGCGACAGATAGACCTCGTCGGCCGACCACTCGGCCGGCTTGCCGGCGGCGGAGGCATCCAGGGTCTGGTCCAGCCACTGCGCCACGGGCGCGGGCAGCGGCGCTTTTTTCTGTGCGGGCGGGGGGGACAGTTGCTGCAGCACGGCGTCCGGCATGCGGGCTTCGCGGCTGGTCACGACCGCCCGGGCCTCGATGTGCGAGGCGTTGTTCAGGGTCAGGCCCGTCACCGCGAACAACAGCATGCCCAGCAGGCACAACGCCGAGCTGATCCAATGCCATTGGTGCAGCGTCTTGAGCCAATAGGCCCGGCGGCGAGGGGTGGGTTGACTGTCCATGGGGTATAGGGTGAAAGCCCGCGGATTCTAACATTTAATGAGAATGACTCTTATAAATGCCTCCGTGGGCCGCCCAAGGAAATTTCAATCGGTTTCGGGCGGCATGCGGCGGCGGAAAGGGGCGCGCCGTGGCGCCTGCCGGCCAGCGGCGATAAGATAGGCCACCCGTTACAAACACCGGAGGTCGTCATGCTTGAACAGCAAGTCGTGGATCAGATCGGTCGTCATTGGGGTTGGGTGGCATTGCGCGGCGTCGTCGCCATCCTGTTCGGGCTCATGGCCTTGCTCATGCCCGCCATCACCTTGTCCGCCCTGGTGCTGGTGTGGGGCGCGTTCGCGCTGGTGGACGGCGTGCTGGCGCTGGTTGCGGGCGTGCGCATTCGGGATCAGGGCAAGCCCTTGTGGGCGCTCATCATCGTGGGCCTGCTGGGCATCGCGGCCGGCATCGTCACCTTCCTCTATCCCGGCCTGACCGCGCTGGTCCTGCTCTACATCATCGCGATCTGGGCGCTGGTGTCCGGCGTATTCCAGGTCGTGGCCGCGATCCGTTTCCGCAAGGACATCCGCAACGAATGGCTGCTGGGTCTGTCGGGGCTGGTGTCCATCCTGTTCGGCGGCATGCTGATCATGCAGCCCGGCGCGGGCGCGCTGGCGCTGGTCTGGGTCATCGGCGCCTACGCGGTGTTTTTCGGCATACTGCTGCTGGTGTTTTCCTTCCGCCTCAAACAGCACAAGGCGTCCTGAAGTCCGATGTCCGCATACCAAACCCTGATTCCCCTGAATTTCCTGGCCGTGGGCGTGGGCGCCATGTTCGGCGCCTGGGTCCGCTGGCTGGTCAGCCTGTGGTTGAACGTGGAGTCCTGGCCCTGGGGAACCTTCGCGGTGAACCTGGCCGGCGGCTATCTGGTTGGTTTGGTGCTGGCGCTGGTGGCGGGACATCCCGAATGGCCGGCCTGGGTGCGGCTGGGCGCGATCACGGGCTTCATGGGGGGCTTGACCACGTTCTCGACCTTTTCGGCCGAGACCGTGGCGATGCTGGAGCGCGGCGCCTACGCCAGTGCTTTGGGCTATGCGGGTTTCAGCCTGGCAGGCTCGCTCTTGCTGACGGCGGCCGGCCTGGCCACCGCCAATCTGCTGCGTTAAGGCCGGCCGCGGCGTTCAGGCCGCTGCCGGATTCAGCACGCGGGCGGCCTGCAGGCCGCTGCGCACCGCGCCTTCGAGCACGCCCGGATAGCCCGTGTCGGTCCAGTCGCCGGCCAGCGCCAGCGTGGGCCAGGGCGTGGAGTTCAACGGGCGGGTCAGGCCCGGCACCGCCGCGAAGGTGGCGCGCTTTTCGATGAACAGCTCCGCGGCCGTCACGTCCGGCATGGCCGGCAGGCGCGCAGGATGGCGCGCCGCCTGTTCGGCCACCTGGTCGATCAGCGCTTCGATGACCTGGCGGCGGTTGCGTTCCGCGATGCCGGTGGCTGCGCTGGTCACCACGGCCAGTTCGCCGGCCTTGGTGTCGCCGGCCAGCTGCGCGCGGTCGAACAGCCATTGGCCGTAGTGGTCGCGGGCGGATTCCTCGCGCAGCATCATCATGGGTTCGGGCAGGCGCCAGGGATCCTGCAGCCGCAGGTTCAGCGTGGCGATGGGCATGTATTCGAATGCCTTGAGCGCATCCAGCAGCCCGGTGGCGCCGGCCTCGCGCAGCGGGGCGTCGAGCAGCCGCGCGGCGAAGGAGGGCGGCACCGCCAGCACGGCCGCGTCGAACCGTTCCTGGTTGATGTCGATGCCCTCGGCGGACGGGCGGACCTGGCGCACGGTGCTGCCGTAGCGCATGGTCACCTGGCGCGCCGCGGCGTCGGGCCAGAGCGCGGACAGGTCGGTGCAGGGCAGCAGCATGTCGCTGTTCTCGCGGCTGCCGGTCAGGCTGTCGCGCAGCACGCGTGCGAACAACGCGGCGCTGGCTGTGGCGGCGGGCGTATTCAGCGCGGCCAGGCACAGCGGTTCCCAGATCTGGCGGATCAGCGCGTCCGATTGCGCGTGGTAGTGCAGCAAGTGCAGCACGGTCCATTCGCGCGGCGGCGTCCACGACATGGCCTTCAGGCCGCGCATCAGGCGCAGGGTCGCGAGGCGGTCCTTCCAGGACAGGCCGCGCGCGCGCAGGATCGCCGCCGCCATGTGCAGCGGCGCGGGCAGCCGCGGCGCGGCCAGGCGGAAACGGCCGTCCAGGCTGGCCAGCTGCAAGGGCCGGCGCATCAGCAAGGCGTCCGGGTTGCGGCCCACGCGGCGCATCAGCGCCAGCGTGTGCTTGTAAGCGCCCGACAGCAGGTGCTGGCCGTTGTCCAGCGGCGCGTCGAAATCGGTGTGGAAGACGCGCCGGGCGCGGCCGCCGGGAGTATGGCCGGCTTCGAATACCGTGACCTTGGCGCCGGCTTCGCGCAGGGCGACGCTGGCGGCCAGGCCGGCCCAGCCGGCGCCGATGACCGCCGCCT
>JALDYL010000321.1:0-4584 GCA_032153965.1 Achromobacter sp.
GGAACCAGGTCGATGGATTCGGTGTTTTCAATGGCAAACATGGCGGTATCTCCAGGAAGGCGCGCCCGCCGGGCGGCGGCGCGAATGCTTCGACACGCATGGCGAAGTGGGTGCATCGTAGGTGCGGCGCTTTGACCGCGGTAGGCATGCGAGGGGAAGCACGTTGTTGTGCGACGCGCACCAATGCGCCGACACTGCTCGCGCTTGTCCTGCCCACGCTGCTGCGGCAAAATGTGTGCCCTTCCCAACCCAGGCGTTGGCCCACTCCATGACCGGCTCCCTGACCCTGTTCGACCGCCATCGTCCCCGTCTCTATGCGATCGCCTACCGCATGCTGGGCTCGGTCGCCGAGGCTGAAGATGTGGTGCAGGACGCATGGCTGCGCTGGCATGGCGCCGACCACGCAAGCGTGGAGAACCCCGAGGCCTGGCTCGTCACCGTCACCACCCGCCTGTCCATCGACCGCCTGCGCGCCGCCCGTGCCGAACGGGAGAATTACGTGGGCGTCTGGCTGCCGGAACCGATGCTGATGGCAGCGCCGCCCACGCCTGAACAGATCCATGAATTGGCCGACGATGTTTCGGTGGCGTTTCTGTTCATGCTGGAGCGCCTGTCGCCGGACGCCCGCGCGGCCTTCCTGATGCGCGACGTGTTCGACGCCGACTACGACGACATCGCGCAAACCCTGGACAAGACCCAGGCCGCGGTGCGCCAGCTGGTGCGGCGCGCCAGGCTGCAGTTGCGCCAGGGCGCCCCGCGCGAGGCCGTGCCGCGCGCGACGCTGCACAGGCTCCTGCAGGCCTTCGCCGACGCGATGAACCGCAGCGACTTCCACGGCCTGCATGCGCTGCTGAGCGACGACGCCGAGCTCATCGGCGACGGCGGCGACAAAGTCAGCGCCTTTGCCAGCCTGGTGGGCGGCAAGCGGCTGGCGCAGCTGTTCTACGCCGGCAAGCGCCGCTACCGCGACGCGCTGCGCACCGAGGTGGTCCAGGTCAACGGGCAATGGACGCTGCTGCGTTTCATCGACGGCCATCTCGAATCCGTGCAGTCCTACGAGACGGACGGCAAGCGCCTGACGCGGGTCCTGGTGCAACGCAATCCCGACAAGCTGGCGCGCATCGCCGCCGCGCTGGCGCAGCGCTGAGGCCCGCTGCGCCAGCGTTGGTGCATGACGGGCAACATGGTGGTCCCTTGCACGGACCTACCGCCGCGCCGCGCGCGCTTCTACGATGGACCTGTCACCCCTCCAATCAGGACAGGCCATGCCGAAGCTCACGAAACTCGCGTTGTCTTTCATCGCCGCTGGCGCGCTGCTGGGCCAGCCCGCCCATGCCGCATCGCACCACGGGGCGTCCGCCGGCAAGCCGGCCGATCCCATCGTCACCGAAGTGATGAGCAAGGACCTGCCGGACATTCCCGGCCGGGATGCGGTGATGCTCGTCGTCGACTATCCGCCCGGGGCGGCCGATCCCCTGCACCGCCACGACGCTTCGGCCTTCGTCTACGTGCTGGAGGGCAGCATCGTCATGCAGGTCAAGGGAGGCAAGGAAGTGACGCTGACCCCGGGCCAGACCTTCTACGAAGGGCCGGACGACATCCACACCGTGGGCCGCAACGCCAGCCAGACCCAGCCGGCCAAGTTCGTGGTCGTGCTGATCAAGAAAAAGGGAGCGCCCGCCCTGATCCCCGTTCAATAAGGGACGAATACTGGTCCTATCCCGGCCAGTCTCGGGCGCGCCGCGCCCCGGGACTGGCCATTTTTTTTCAAGGGCGCGTCACAAAAGCGTCCTGCGCCACGTCTTAGCGGGTAGGATCAACCAACTTGCGGCGCTGCCACCATGCCTACCCCTCTCCCCGCCTCCCCGGTTACCCCTTCCGCGAACGGCCCGGACTCCCTGGCCGACGGCTTCGCCACCAGCTATGCCGGCGTCATGGCCTTCCTGGCCGTCGCCGCCGAGGGCAACTTCGCCAAGGCCGGCGACCGGCTGGGCATAGGGCGTTCGGCGGTCAGCCGCAGCGTGCAGAAGCTCGAAGACCAGTTGGGCGTGCGGCTCTTCGTGCGCACCACGCGCAGCACCTCGCTTACCGCGGAGGGGCAGCGCTTCTATGAACAATGCCATCCTGGCGTGGAACGGATCATCCAGGCCCTGGACGATATGCGCGACCTGCGCGAGGGCCCGCCTTCCGGCCTGGTGCGCGTCTGTTCCACCGTGGGTTTCGGCCGCAAGGTCGTGGCGCCCCTGCTGAAGGAGTTCCGCGAGGCCCATCCGAACGTTTCTGTGGAGCTGCTGCTGGATGACGGCCCGACTGACTTCACCACGGACCGCGTCGACGTGTCGTTTCGCAACGGCCGCATGGAAGACAGCCAGGTGATCGCCAAGAAAGTCATCCCCATGCAGATGATGCTGTGCGCCTCGCCCGACTATGCGGCCCGGCACGGGCTGCCGCGGGACGTGGAAGCACTCGCCGGCCATAGCTGCGTGAATTTCCTGCTGGCGTCGGGCCGCGTGTACGAATGGGAGTTCAAGGTCGGCGGCCATCTGCGCAAGTTCGCGCCGCCCGCCATGCTCACGTTCAACGATGCCGACCTGGTGCTGCAGGCGGTGCTGGACGGCCATGGCCTCGCGCAGATGGCGGCCTATCAGGTCTGCGAACATCTGCGCGCGGGTACGCTGGTCGCCTGCCTGCCGCAGCATGCGCCCGACGACCGGGGACACTATCTGTGCTTTCTCAGCCGCCAGCACCTGCCGGCGCGCATGCGGGTGTTCATCGATTTCATGACGGAACGCATCCGCGCGCTGGATCTACACAGCATCGACAGCGTGCTGTTGAAACAGGCGTGAATGCTATTGGGTCAGGGCCACCACGTTCTGGATTCCGCCCTGGGCCATCTTGGCATACGGACACAGGCGTTCGGTGTTGCGCACCAGCTCTTCGGCGATCGGCTTGGGCAGGCCGGGAAGGTGGATGTTGACATCCGCGGTCAGCGCAAAAAGGCCGTCGACGGGATCGCGGCCGAACGCGATGGTGGCCGTCACCGAAGCCTCCTGAATGGCCAGCCCGGCGCGTTCGGCCAGCATGCTCAGCGCGCCGTGGAAGCACGCCGCATAGCCGGCGGCGAATAGCTGTTCGGGGTTGGTGCCCCCGCCCGTGCCGCCCAGCTCCACCGGCAGGCGCAGTTCCACGACCAGCTCGCCATCGTCCGAAATGGCCATGCCGGAAGCCCGCCCATGCGCGGCCTCCCCGCCGCGCACCGTCACGCTGGTGGTGTACAGGGGATGGAAATCCCCGCCTCGGTACTTTTCCAGGAGGCTCTGGGGAGGAGGCCGCAGTTTGCTCATGACGGTCTTTGTATCCGCCGCTACTTTCTTGCGCCCGAACGGCTGAACCAGGTTTCGAAGTCGATCTGACCCAGGCGCGGCCCAGCGCCCGGAACCAGCGTGTCGTCGTCGAGCAGCGCGCCGAAATAGCGCGCGCCGGCGTCTGTCTGCACGCTGCGCGTGTCGCCGATCTTGGTCATATAGCGCTGCACCAGCTCGGCCAGGCGCACGCGCTCGGGACCGGCGATTTCCACGATGCCGTTCACCGGCGGCGCCAGCGTGGCATCGGCCATGGCCCGCGCCACGTCGTCGGACGCGATAGGCTGGACGTAGGCCGGCGACAGCCGCACCTGCGCGCCCTCGGCGCCCGACTGCACGATGCCGCCCAGGAATTCGAAGAACTGGGTGCTATGCACGATGGTGTAGGGAATGCCGGCCGCCACGATCAGGGCTTCCTGCGCGATCTTGCCGCGGAAGTAGCCGCTTTCGGCCAGACGCTGCGTGCCGACCACCGACAGCGCGACGTGGTGGCGCACGCCGGCGCGCGCTTCTGCTGCCAGCAGGTTGCGCCCCGAGGTCTGGAAGAACTCCAGCACGGCGCGGTCTTCGAACGACGGCGAGTTGGCAACGTCGACCACCGTATCGACGCCGGCGAGCGCGGCGTCCAGGCCCTCGCCTGTCATGGTGTTGACGCCCGTGGCGGGGGACGCGGCAATCGCCTCATGGCCGCGCTCAACCAGCAGTTTGACGAGCTTGGAGCCGATCAGGCCCGTGCCGCCGATAACCAGGATTTTCATGATGGTTCCTTAGTTGAACTTGGCGCGATCCAGGCCATATGCCTTGTCGGCCGAACCGGGCACCGTGCGAAAACCCACGTTCAACCGGTTCCAGCCATTGATCGCCATGACGGCGAAGCTGAGGTCCGAGATTTCCTTTTCGGACAATTGCGCGCGGACGCGTTCATAGATCTCGTCCGGCACGCCCTGCGCGCCCAGCGTGGTCAGCGCCTCGGTCCAGGCCAGGCAGGCGCGCTCGCGCGGCGAAAATTCGGCGGATTCGCGCCAGATCGCCACGTGGTGCAGGCGTAACTCCCTCTCGCCCTGGATCTTGGCCTCTTTCACATGCATGTCCAGGCAGAACCCGCAGCCGTTGAGTTGCGAGGCCCGGATTTCGATCAGACGCAGGATTGGCTGTTCTATCGAACCAGACTTCAAGAGCATGCCGAACTCGACGAATTTCTTGAACAGTTCGGGCGATTGCG
>JALDYL010000322.1:0-4581 GCA_032153965.1 Achromobacter sp.
TCATGCGCAATGTGCGCGGCGCGGACATGGCCATGATCTTCCAGGAGCCGATGACCTCCCTGAACCCGGTCTTCACGGCCGGCGACCAGATCGCCGAATCGATCCGCCAGCACCAGGGCAAGGACGCGGCGGCCGCCCGCGCCGAGGCGCTGCGCATGCTGGAGCAGGTCCGCATTCCGGAAGCCAAGTCGGTGCTGGACCGCTATCCGCACCAATTGTCGGGCGGCATGCGCCAGCGCGTGATGATCGCCATGGCGCTGGCCTGCAAGCCCGCGCTGCTGATCGCCGACGAACCCACCACCGCGCTGGACGTCACCATTCAGGCGCAGATCCTGCAACTGATCCGCCAGCTGCAGGAAGAAATGCACATGGGCGTGGTGTTCATCACCCACGACATGGGCGTGGTGGCCGAAGTGGCCGACCGCGTGCTGGTCATGTACCGCGGCGACAAGGTCGAGGAAGGCCCGTCCGAGCAGGTATTCGCTACGCCGCAGCACCGCTATACCAAGGCGCTGCTGTCGGCCGTGCCGAAGCTGGGCGCCATGCAGGGCACCGACCTGCCCGCGCGCTTTCCGCTGCTGCAGGCCGAAGGCCAGGCTCAGCCCGAGGCCGCTGCCGTCAGCGCGCAGCCCGCGCCGGACGCCAAGCGCGAACCCATCCTGAGCGTGCGCAAGCTGGTCACCCGCTTCGACCTGCGCGGCGGCATCATGAGCCGCGTGCAGCGCCGCGTGCACGCGGTGGAGCAGGTCAGCTTCGACCTGTTCCCCGGCGAAACGCTGTCGCTGGTGGGCGAATCCGGTTGCGGCAAGTCCACCACCGGCCGTTCGCTGCTGCGCCTGGTCGACAGCCAGGGCGGCGAGATCCGCTTCGGCGGCCGCGACATCGTGCGCCTGAAGAACACCGAGCTGCAGTCCCTGCGCCGCGACATCCAGTTCGTGTTCCAGGACCCGTTCGCCTCGCTGGATCCGCGCGTGACGGTCGGCTTCTCCATCATGGAGCCGCTGCTGGTGCACGGCGTGGCCCGTGGCCGCGATGCCGAGCGCCGCGTGGCCGAACTGCTGGAACGCGTGGGCCTGCCGGCGGAAATGGCGCAGCGCTATCCGCACGAATTCTCGGGCGGCCAGCGCCAGCGCATCTGCATTGCGCGCGCCCTGGCCCTGAACCCCAAGGTCGTGATCGCCGACGAATCGGTGTCGGCGCTGGACGTGTCGATCCAGGCGCAGATCGTGAACCTGCTGATCGACCTGCAGCGCGACATGGGCATTTCCTTCCTGTTCATTTCGCACGACATGGCCGTGGTCGAGCGCGTCAGCCACCGCGTGGCCGTGATGTACCTGGGCCAGATCGTGGAGATCGGCCCGCGCCGCGCCATTTTCGAGAATCCGCAGCACCCTTACACCAAGAAGCTGATGTCCGCCGTGCCGATCGCCGATCCGGCCCGCCGTCACATGAAGCGCACGCTGTTGTCCGACGAAATCCCCAGCCCCATCCGCAAGCTCGGCGACGAGCCGGTGGTGCAGCCGCTGGTGCAGGTCGGAACGGATCACTTCGTCGCCCGGCATCCGGTCGGCGGAGCGTATTGAGTCTTTGCCGTACTAGTTTTCTTCCACCAAACCCCCTAATTCCATCCGGAACCAGGAGTTGCAATGATGAAAGTTCTGCGCCCCACCAAACTGATGGCCGCCGCCGCGCTGGCCTTTGGCGTGCTTGCTTCGCCGCTGGCGCATGCCGCCAAGGACGTGACGTTCGCCGTCTCCATCGCGCTGGAAACGCTCGATCCGTACAACACCAACAGCACGCTGAACCAGGCGGCCGGCAAGGCCTACTACGAAGGCCTGTTCGAATTCGACAAAGACCTGAAGATCCAGAAGGTGCTGGCCACCGACTACAGCGTCAGCGAAGACGGCCTGGTCTACACGTTCAAGCTGCGTCCCGGCGTGAAGTTCCACGACGGCACCGACTTCAACGCCGAAGCGGTCAAGATCAACTTCGATCGTCCGGCCAACCCGGACAACCGCCTGTCGCGCTACATCCAGTTCAGCGTCATCGACAAGACCGAAGTGGTCGACCCGATGACCATCAAGATCACGCTGAAGAAGCCGTTCTCGGCCTTCATCAACGCGCTGGCCCACCCGGCCGCCATGATGATCTCGCCCGCCGCGCTGGCCAAGTACGGCAAGGAAATCGGCTTCCACCCCGTGGGCACCGGTCCCTTCGAATTCGTCGAATGGAAGCCGGCTGAATACCTGAAGGTCAAGAAGTTCGACGGCTACTGGAAGAAGGGCTACCCCAAGGTCGACACGCTGACCTTCCGTACCGTGACCGACAACAACACCCGCGCCGCCGTGGTGCAGACGGGCGAAGCGCAGTTCGCTTTCCCGGTGCCGTTCGAACAAGCCGCCGTGCTGAAGAAGAACGACAAGCTGGACGTGGTCGATCACCAGAACTCGATCATGGCCCGCTACCTGTCGATGAACACGCAGCAAAAGCCGTTCGACAACGTCAAGGTGCGTGAAGCCATCAACTACGCCATCAACAAGGAAGCCCTGGCCAAGGTCGCTTTCTCGGGCTATGCCACGATCGTCGACGGCGTCGTGCCGCAAGGCGTGGACTTCGCCCACAAGACGGGTCCGTGGCCGTATGACATCAAGAAGGCCAAGGCCCTGCTGGCCGAAGCCGGCTACCCCAACGGCTTCGAAAGCCAGCTGTGGTCCGCCTATAACGACGGCACCTCGGTGAAGGTGGTCCAGTTCCTGCAGCAGCAACTGGCACAAGTCGGCATCAAGGTGTCGGTCGAAGTGCTGGAATCGGGCCAGCGCGTGCAGCGCGTCCAACAGGTGCAAAAGCCTGAAGACGCCAAGGTCCGCATGTACTACGCCGGCTGGTCGTCCTCGACCGGCGAAGCCGACTGGGGCCTGCGTCCGCTGCTGACCACCGCCGCGTTCCCGCCGGTGCTCAACAACGTGTCGTACTACTCGAACAAGTCGGTGGACGACGGCATCCAGCAAGCCCTGGCCACGACCGACCGCGCCAAGAAGACCGAAATCTACAAGAACGTTCAGGAAACCATCTGGAAGGACGCCCCGTGGGCCTTCCTGGTGACCCAGAACAACCTGTACGTGAAGTCGAAGAACCTGTCGGGCGTGTACGTGGAACCGGACACCTCGTTCTGGTTCGGCGACATCGACCTGAAGCAGTAAACCTAGCAGTCACTCTCGGGGCCCTCGGGCCCTTGTAAGGCCACATACGGCGGGGGCGCGGTGTCCCCGCCGATGTTGCAGGAATTTCAATGCTGACCTACATCGTCAAACGTCTTCTGGGCATGATCCCCACGCTGCTGCTGGTAGCCGTGGTCGTGTTCCTGTTTGTGCACATGCTTCCGGGCGACCCGGCGCGACTGGCCGCGGGCCAGGAGGCCGACCAGCAAACCGTCGAACTCGTGCGCAAGGAACTGGGACTGGATCTGCCCCTGCCGCAGCAGTTCGTGCGCTACTTCAGCCACATGCTGCAAGGCGACCTGGGTACCTCCTTGCGTACCAAGCGCCCCGTCTCGACCGAAATCGCCGACCGTTTCATGCCCACCCTGTGGCTCACGCTCGCCAGCATGGTGTGGTCAGTGACCTTCGGCATGATCATCGGGATCGTGTCGGCGGTATGGCGCAATCGCTGGCCCGACCGTCTCGGCATGACGCTGGCGGTGTCCGGCATCTCGTTCCCCGCGTTCGCGCTGGGCATGATGCTGATGCAGGTTTTCTCCGTGAATCTGGGCTGGTTGCCTACCGTGGGCGCCTCGACCTGGCAACACTACATACTTCCGTCCATCACGCTGGGCGCCGCCGTGGCCGCCGTGATGGCGCGCTTCACCCGCGCTTCCTTCGTCGAAGTCATTCAGGAAGACTTCGTGCGGACCGCCCGCGCCAAGGGCCTGACCGAGCGCCGCGTCGTGATCAAGCACGCGCTGCGCAACGCGCTGATTCCCGTCGTCACGATGATGGGCCTGCAGTTCGGCTTCCTGCTGGGCGGCTCCATCGTGGTCGAGACCGTGTTCAACTGGCCCGGCCTCGGCCGCCTGCTGGTGGACGCCGTGACCCAGCGCGACTATCCGGTGATCCAGGGCCTGGTGCTGCTGTTCTCGCTGGAATTCATCCTGATCAACCTGATTGTCGACGTGCTCTATGGCGTCATCAATCCCAGCATCCGTTACAAGTGAGGCGGCCATGAGCAATACGACACCCGCCACGACCATTGCCGCCGTTCCGAAGAACGACGTGCGCACGCCCGCCACCGAGTTCTGGCGCAAATTCAAGAAGCAGAAGCTCGCCGTCGGCGCGGGCCTCTTCGTCCTGCTGCTCGTCGTGGTCGCGATCTTTGCGCCGTGGATCGTGCCGTTCGACGCAGAGAACTTCTTCGACTACGACGCCCTGAACGCCGGGCCTTCCACCACCCATTGGCTGGGCGTGGACTCGCTGGGCCGCGACATTTTCAGCCGCATCATCATGGGCGCGCGCATTTCGCTGGCCGCGGGTTTCCTGTCGGTCGCCATGGGCGCCATCGTCGGCACCTTCATGGGCCTGATGGCGG
>JALDYL010000323.1:0-4576 GCA_032153965.1 Achromobacter sp.
GCTGCGGACCGGCGAAGCCGGATCCGCGCGGCCCCGCTTGGGGAGCACTGGGGATTGCGTGGGTCGGATGGCTTGGCCGGGATTGCGCTTCCCAGCGTGCAACAAGGTATTGCCGTAAGATGATGAGTCCCCACGCGCCGGTGGCGGCCCGCAAGCCGCCGCGCGAGGACAACGGATGAATGAGATGAGCAACGAACCCGCCTGGATGGCCGAAGTCGTCTTCGACGAAAACGGCCTGATACCCGCCATCGCGCAGGACGCCGAAAACGGCCAGATCCTGATGGTGGCCTGGATGAACCGCGAATCGCTCGCCGAAACGGCCGCCACCGGGCGCGCCGTCTACTGGTCGCGTTCCCGCCAGCGCCTGTGGCGCAAGGGCGAAGAGTCCGGCCATTCGCAGGAAGTGCATGAACTGCGCCTGGACTGCGACGGCGACGTGATCCTGCTCAAGATCCACCAGCATGGCGGCATCGCCTGCCATACCGGACGCGCCAGCTGCTTCTACCGCCGCCTGGAAGGCCAGACCGACCAGGCCTCCTGGATCACGGTGGACCCCGTGCTGAAAGACCCCGAACTGATCTACAAATGACCGCTCAAGCCGCAAGCGCCGCCGACATCCTGGCGCGCATCGCCGATACCCTGGAAACCCGCCGCCCCGAAAACGGCGGCGATCCCCAAGCCTCCTATTCCGCCAAGCTGCTGGCCAAGGGCCCGGACGCATTTCTCAAGAAGATCGGCGAGGAAGCCACCGAACTGGTCATGGCCGCCAAGGACGGCGTGCCCGACCGCATCGTCAGCGAAACCGCCGATCTGTGGTTCCATTGCCTGGTGGCTCTGACGCATTTCAAGCTGCGGCCCGAAGACGTACTGGCCGAACTGGCCCGCCGCGAAGGCCTGTCCGGCCTGGCGGAAAAGGCGAGCCGCCCGCAAGACTGAACCCGGAACCCAAAAAAATGAGCCACAACTGTATCTTCTGCAAGATCGCCGCTGGCGAGATCCCGTCCAAGAAGGTCCACGAGGACGAGGACTTTGTTGCGTTCCACGACATCAATCCGGCCGCGCCGGTACATTTATTGCTGATCCCTCGACGTCATGTCACATCCATGCAGGATATTAAGGGGGAGGACGCAGAATGGTTGGGTAGAATGATGACGTTAGCGCCGCGGTTAGCCGCTGAAAACGGTTGCCGTCCGGGCCCTGATGGCGGATTTCGCATCATGATCAATTCTGGCGTCGAAGGCGGCCAGGAAGTCCCGCATCTGCATTTCCACATCATCGGCGGCTCGCGACCCTGGAAAGGGCGCGTGGCTCCCAACGCGTAATTCGGAGAAACATCATGGGTAGTTTCAGCATCTGGCATTGGTTGGTTGTCCTGGTCATCGTGGCGCTGATTTTCGGCACCAAGAAGCTGCGCAACATCGGCTCGGACCTGGGCGGCGCGGTCAAGGGCTTCAAGGAAGGCATGAAGGACGCCAACGGCGACAAGCCGGCCGAACCGATCGCGCAGCAGCGCGTGTCCGGCGAAACCATCGACGTGCAGGCCAAGGAAAAATCCAACTCCTGAGCGCCTGCTCGGCTCCCGGGCCGTCCTGAACAGGCCGGCCCTTATTGCATCCACTCCCGAGCGGCCGTCGAATGTTTGATGTCAGCTTCACTGAACTGATGGTGATCGGCGTCATCGCCCTGATCGTCATCGGCCCCGAACGCCTGCCCAAGGTTGCCCGCACCGTCGGCCACCTGCTCGGGCGCGCGCAACGTTACGTCAATGACGTGAAATCCGATATCCAGCGCGAAATCGAGCTCGACGAACTGCGCAAGTTCAAGAGCGAGATGGAAGATGCCGCCCAGGGCGTGCAGCAGTCGCTGAACGAAACCCAGGCCTCGCTGCAGGAACCCGTCCAGCAGTTCCGCGCGGAACTCGACGAAGTCGCGCGCGAAGCCAGCATCAAGACCGAACCGGGCGCCGCCGGCGACGCGCCCGCCGAACCCGAGCGCAGCATCGCGCCTCCGCCCGGCCAGAACCACAGCCTGGACCTGGACCTGCCGCCGATGGCCGTGCCCGCTCCCGCCGCAACCCAACAACCCGCGCCCAGCGCGCCCAAGGCCGACGACGCCGCGCCCGCCGCCAAGCCCGTCGCGCCCTCCGGAACACCGACGTGACCCAGGACGCCACCCAAGAAGAGGGCCAGCAGGAGACTTTCATCTCCCACCTGGTCGAATTGCGCACCCGCCTGCTGCGCGCCGTTGGCGCCGTGGTCGTCGTGTTCATCGTGCTGTTCATCTACCCCGGCGCGTCGGCGATCTATGACGTGCTGGCCCAGCCCATGCTGGCGTCGCTGCCGGAAGGCACGCGCATGATCGCCACCGGCGTCATCACGCCGTTCATGGTGCCGGTCAAGGTCACGATGATGGCCGCGTTCATCGTGGCGCTGCCCGTGGTGCTGTACCAGGCCTGGGCCTTTGTCGCGCCCGGCCTGTACCGGCATGAAAAGCGCCTGGCGCTGCCGCTCATCGTTTCCAGCACCTTTCTGTTCATCGCGGGCATGGCGTTCTGCTATTTCGTGGTGTTCCGCACGGTGTTCCACTTCATCGCCACGTTCGCGCCGCAGTCCATCACGCCCGCGCCTGACATCGAGGCCTACCTGAGCTTCGTCATGACGATGTTCATGGCCTTCGGCATCACCTTCGAAGTGCCCGTGGCCGTGGTGCTGCTGGTGAAGATGGGCGTGGTCGAACTGTCCAAGCTGAAGGCCGCCCGCGGCTACGTGGTGGTGGGCGCCTTCATCATCGCCGCCGTGGTCACGCCGCCCGACGTGGTCAGCCAGTTCATGCTGGCCGTGCCGCTGTGCCTGCTCTATGAGGTCGGGCTGATCTGCGCCCGCCTGGTCACGCCAAAACCGGATGCGCAAAGCGAGGCCGGATCGGACTCGCTGACCGAACGCCACTGATCCCCCCGGACGGTCCTGCCCAAAAAGCAGGACCGTTTCACCTTGTGGGCGGCCCAAGGCGACTCTACATTGCCTTAATGTCACTCGCCCAAAGACTGCACACCCTGATGCGATGGCGCGGCATCAAAAGCCAGAACCAGCTGGCACGCATTTCCGGCGTGCCACAGTCCTGCATCCATCGGATCCTCATGCGCAAAGACTGCTATTCGCCGTCTCGCGCCACCTTGCTGCGGCTAGCGCGCGCGCTGGACACCAGCGTGCCGTGGCTGACCGACGGCGTGGGGCCGGGCGGGGATGCTCCGCACAACGGCGCGTCCCCGCCGGACGACGGCCCGGACGGCTATTGCACGGAAATCTGGGCGCTGCTGCGCAATCAATCCGAAAGCACCAAGAAGGCCATCCTGTCGGCGGTGCGCCTGATGGCCAAGGACCCCGCCGCGACCTGATTGCCGGCCGCCCGGAGGTCGTCCCCTTCTAGCGCGGCTTGCCCGGGCGCGTGCCCACCACCACCGCCAGCTCGGCGGGCTTGCCGCCGCGCAATATGCCCAGCTTGGCGCTCTGGCCCGGCGGCAGCTGCGCAATCTCCGACAGCAGGCTGCTGGTGTCGGCCATGCGCTTGCCGTTGACCGACTGCACAATGTCCCCCACCCGCAAGCCGCCGCGCGCCGCCGGCCCGTCGCGCATCACGCCGGCGATGATCACGCCCGTGGTGTCGCGATCCAGCCCGAACGCGCGCGCCAGCTCCGGCGTCACGTCCTGCGGCTCCACGCCCAGCCAACCGCGCTTGACCCCGCCGGTCTTGACGATCTCGTCCATGACCTTGCGCGCGATCTCGATGGGGGTGGCGAAACCTATGCCCATGGACCCGCCCGATTCGGAGTAGATCGCGGTATTGATGCCGACCAGATTGCCCGCGGCGTCGACCAGCGCGCCGCCCGAATTGCCGGGATTGATCGCCGCGTCGGTCTGGATGAAGTTCTCGTAGGTGTTCAGGCCCAGTCCGTTGCGGCCCAGCGCCGACACAATGCCCAACGTGGTGGTCTGCCCCACGCCGAACGGATTGCCAATGGCCAGCACCACGTCGCCCACGCGCAGGCCCCGGTCGGGGGCCAGCGTAGCCGCGGGCAGGGCGCGCAGGGTGGCCAGCTTCAGCACGGCCAGATCGGTGTCCGGATCCGCGCCCACCACCTTTGCCGCATCGCGGCGGCCGTCCGCCAGCGCGACCTCGATCGCGTCCGCGGCCTGCACCACGTGGTAGTTGGTCAGCACGTAGCCGTCCTGGTTCACGATCACGCCGGAGCCCAAGCTGGTCGAGGCCTGGCGCCGTGTCACGCCCGGCACCTGGCCGAAGAACTGGCGCAGCACCGGATCGTCGGGCAGCGGAATCAACGGCACGTTCACGTGCTTGGTGGTGTATACGTTGACCACGGAGGGCGCCGCGCGGGCCACGCCTTCGGCATAGGATGCCGTGGCCTGGACGCGCGCAGCTGGCGGTCTTGCGGCCGCCGCGGCGGGCTGAGACCCTGCGGCCGGCCCGGCCAGCCGCAGCAGGTCGGGCCGCAAGGTCGTCACGACGAATAGAATACCCAGGCAGACCGTGACGGCCTGAGCAAAGATCAGCCAATATC
>JALDYL010000075.1:0-22453 GCA_032153965.1 Achromobacter sp.
GAAGAATCATCATGCGTGAACTCGTGCTCCATTGCCTGGAGGCGCAGGCCGAAGCTCTCTCGGACGCCCTGCTGGAAGCAGGCGTGCTGTCGGTATCCGTCGAAGACGCCGACCTGGGCACCGACGACGAACGTCCCTTGTTTGGCGAGCCGGGCACCGAGCCCGATGTGCAGGCCTGGGACCGCAACCGCGTCGTCGCCTTGCTGCCCGATGGCGCCGATCCCGCGCAGATCATGGAAGAAGCGGCCGCCGCGGGCGAGCTGGACCCCGCCGTGTTCGAGGGCTGGAGCCTGCGCGACGTGCCCGACGCCGACTGGGTGCGCCTGACGCAGTCGCAGTTCGGCCCCATCCATATCGCCGAGCGCCTGTGGATCGTGCCCAGCTGGCACCGCGACAGTCCCGATGTGCCGGCTTTCGAGCCGGATGCCTCCACCCAGGATGGCGCGATCCATATCGAACTGGATCCGGGCCTGGCGTTCGGCACCGGCAGCCATCCCACCACCCATCTGTGCCTGGCCTGGTTGGAAGCCGAATTGCCGGCTGGCGCCACGCTGCTGGACTACGGCTGCGGTTCGGGCATCCTGGCGATTGCCGCGCGCAAGCTGGGCGCGGGTCCGACCCAGGCGGTGGATATCGACGCCCAGGCGGTGCAGAGCACGATCTTCAATGCCGAGGTCAACCACGTCGAACTGCAAGCCATGCTGCCCGACGGGCTGGCGGAAGGCACGTTCGAAGTGGTGGTGGCCAACATCCTGTCCAACCCCCTGAAGGTGCTGGCGCCCATGCTGGCCGGACGCGTTGCCGCGGGCGGCCATCTGGTCCTGTCCGGCGTGCTGGAGCGCCAGGCCGAGGAAGTGGCCGCCGCTTACGCGCCGTGGATCGCGATGTCGGTCTGGCGCGCGCGCGACGGCTGGGTGTGCCTGCACGGCCAGAAGGCCTGAGCGCCCGCGGCTGGATTGCGCCATGGCCTTGACCACCCGTTGCCCGCAGTGCGGCACCACCTTCAAGGTGGTGCCTGATCAACTGCGGGTCCGCAATGGCCTGGTGCGTTGCGGCGCCTGCTCGACCGTGTTCGACGGGCGCGCCTGCCTGCTGCCGGCCGCGGGCGCTGCGCCGCAATCGGCGCCGCCCACTGTGCCGTCCATGCCGGTGACGCCGGCCGCCAGCCAGGCCGCGCCGGTCCTGGCGCCGCCAGCGCCGCCCGTCGCGCCGTACACGCCCGCTGCGCCGCAGGCGCCGGTTGCGCCGGCAGCCCCCATCGCGCCGCAGTCCCCCACCATGCCGCCGGCTGCACGTTCCGCGCCGGATTTTTCACAGATTGCGCCCTGGGACGACGAGCCTGAACCGCCGCGCGCGCCCGTGGCGCCGCCCTACGGTGCGCCCGCGGTGCCGCCGGCCGTGCTGCGCGGCCGCGACGATATCCGCCGGCGCGCCGAACCGGCCGACGGCATGCAGGAGCGCGAACAGGGCGACGACGATCCGGCCGATGACTGGGCCGACGGCCCGGCGGATCACCAGGCTCGTCATCGCGCGGCTGATGACGCCGTTGCCCGGGATGATGAATCGCCGCGCTGGACCGTCCCGGTATCGGTGCAGCCCGGCCATCGCGCCGATGCCGCCACGCGCGGCGCGCCTGCGGAGCCGTCCTTCACCATCGGCCGTGCTCGCGCCGACGTGCGCGACGCAGAGCGCGACGACGAATACGAAGATGAATACGCCGACGAGCGCCGCGACGACGACCGCGACGACTACCAAGAAGACTATCGCGACGATCACGACCCGGACCGCGAAGACGCCGGCGAGCCCGTGCTGGGCGACGCGCGCACGCGCTATTCCAGCGCCACCGATGTGGGCCGCGCGCCGCCCGAGTTCCTCGACCAGGACCGCGAGGAGCGGCATGGCCTCATGCGCAAGCTGTGGGGCTATGCCTGCCTGGTCGGCCTGATCGCGCTGGGCCTGCAACTGCTGTACGCGTACCGCACCGATATCGCCAACTCCGTGCCCATTCTGCGGCCGGTGCTGGAGACCGCGTGCCAGCCGCTGGGCTGCACCGTGGGGTACGCGCGCCGCCTGGACCGCATCCTCATTCTCTCCTCGTCGCTGCAACCGCCGACCGGCGCCGCGGCGATCGACGACGGCCGCAGCCGCCTGGTGCTGACAGTGAATCTACGCAACAGCCATGACAAACCGCAGCACTGGCCGGCGGTGGTATTGGATCTGAACGACCTGTCGGATACGGTGGTCGTGCGCCGTGTGCTCAGGCCCGAGGACTACCTGACGCCCGAGCAACTGCGTGGTCCTTTCGCGCCGAATAGCGACCTGAAGATTTCCGTGCCCATTGAAGTGACCGGCGTCCAGGTCAATGGCTTCCAACTCAGTAAATTCTTTCCTTAAGGGATGACTCGCATGGCTACCCCAGTTCTGGTTTGCGGTTCGATGGCGTTCGACACCATCGCGGTGTTTGAAGGGCGGTTCAAGGAGCACATTCTTGCCGACCGCATCCAGTCGCTGAGCGTGTCGTTCCTGGTGCCCAGCATGCGCAAGGAATACGGCGGCTGCTCGGGCAACATCGCCTACAGCATGAACCTGCTGGGCGGTAAACCCGTGCCCGTGGCCACCGTGGGCGAAGACGCGGGCGAATACATGGAGCGCATGACCGGCCTGGGCATCGACGTCAGCCGCGTCAAGGTGATTCCGGACACGTTTACGGCGCAGTGCTTCATCACCACCGACCTGGACGGCAACCAGATCACGGCTTTCCATCCGGGCGCCATGTCGCACGCGGCGGAAAACGACCTGAGCGACGCCGACGCGGCCTGGGCCATCGTTGCGCCCGACGCCAAGGAAGGCATGTTCGCCCACGCCGAGCGCCTGCATAAGCGTGGCATTCCGTTCATCTTCGACCTGGGCCAGGCCATGCCGCTGTTCGACGGCGCCGACCTGGAGCGCATGCTCAAGCTGGCGCAGGCGCTGACCGTGAACGACTACGAAGCCGGGGTGGTGGAACAGCGCACGGGCCGCAGCATGGACGACATCGCCCGCAGCCTGCAGGCCGTGGTGGTGACGCGCGGCGCGGAAGGCGCCACCTTGCTGACCGAAGGCAAGACCTTCCAGATTCCGCCGGTGCGCGCGGCCCAGGTGGTCGACCCGACCGGCTGCGGCGACGCGCAGCGCGGCGGCCTGCTTTACGGCCTGACCAGCGGCTGGAACTGGGAAGACAGTTGCCGCCTGGGCAACGTCATGGGCGCCATCAAGATCGCTTCGCGCGGCCCGCAGAATCATGCGCCGTCACGCGCCGAAATCGACGCCGTGCTGCACGCCACCTACGGCATCCATCTGCCTCTTTGATCCCCTCGGGAACCCGGCAGTTGCTCCACGGTCGAACCGTTGGATAGGGGTGAAGGCGGCGTGTCCCGGCGCCTTTCCTGGCCGATTTTTTCAGCTTCTGGCGGTGCGTTTCAGTGTGTTGCAGCATCGCTGGCCCCGATTCGGGGCCAGGGTATGATGAGTACATCGTCGGCAATGGCCGATCGAGGAGTCCAAATGAATCAAAGCAAAACTTTTTCCCTGGTGACGCCGCGCGCGGGGCGCTGGCTGGCGATCGCCGCCGTCGTGACCTCGATGGCAGTCCTGGGCGGCTGCGCCAATCGCAGCGCGTCCAGCGGCGTCTACAGCTATGACCAGGCGCAGCGCGAGCAGATCGTCCGTACCGGCACGGTCACCGGCGTGCGTCCCATCGTGATCCAGAACGACAAGTCCAGCGGCGTCGGCATGGTGGCCGGCGGCGCGCTGGGCGGCGTGGCGGGCAACGCCATCGGCGGCGGCACCGGCCGCACCATCGCCACCGTGGGCGGCGTGATCCTGGGCGCGCTGGCAGGCAATGCCATCGAGAACCAGACCGGCAAGAATTCCGGCTACGAAATCACCGTGCGCCTGGATAACGGCGAAACCCGCGTCGTCGCGCAGGAAGCCGATGTGCCCATCAGCGTGGGCCAGCGCGTGCAGGTGATCAGCGGCTCCGGCCCGACCCGCGTCACGCCGATGTAAGCATCCATCCTGCGCCGTCCGCGGCGCGGCTTGGCAAAAGCCCCCGTCAAGGGGGCTTTTTCATTGCTGGCGGTTTTGCGGGCCATAACGGGGGCAGGGCGGGAAAGCCTGTGCAGTCGTAAGAATCTGTCGCTCAGCCGCAACGCGGCACCCCGGGACTTACCCGCGAACGTTACGTTTGCCAGCGTTTTCTCGCGATTTCCTCCAAAAGCGTCATGGCGATTTGACGAACGTGGTGCCATGATTGCGCCTGCGATCGACGCCGCATTGCGAAAATCATGTAACGGAGTGCATCGAGGCGTTGTGCGTGGTGGGCTGGACGTTCAGCCTGATTTCAGCAGTTTCTTTGTAATCTCGTCGTCCTGAATCCCGGGGCGGGGGATTGTTGGCCGATCAGGCCCGTAACGCCGCACTATCTATGCATACCGAGCAAGAACTCCACACCAAGATCGGCGAGATCGTCGAGTCGATCGTCATGAAGAAAGTCACTCCCGATACGCAGTTGATTGCCACCGGCCTGGTCGATTCGCTCGCCGCCGTGGACATCACGCTGGCGGTCGAGTCGGAGTACGGCTGCAGCATCCCGGCTCCCGAGATCGCGGAGCATCTACAGTCGGTCCGCACGCTTGCCGGCTATGTCGCTGCCCATACTTCGTAATACCCGGCTGTTGTCTCACGTCGTGGCTGCCGCGACGGCGGTGGCTCTGGCGGTGGGTACGTATTGTGGCGCGGACGATCTGCTCAGCCGCGTCGTCAATCCCATGTCGGCGCCCTCGGTCTCGGCGGCCGCCAAGAGCAACTACCTGCCCAATCTGGGTCCGGATTGGGGCACCCAGCACGTCAACCTGAATCGCCTGGGCAACGCCCTGAGCGACGGGACGCTGGTCGTGCTCGGCTCGTCCGAACTGTCCAGCCACGATCTGCGTTTCGTGCCCTACCGCTTCTTCCCTGAAGAGCTGAAGGTGCCGACGCTGGCCTATGGCCACGCCATGTTCCAGTCCTACGGCATCGTCAGCGTGCTGGAGTCGGTGGCGGATTCGCTCACGCCCAACACGCGGCTGGTGATCATGCTGTCGCCGGCCTGGTTTGCCTCGGGCGGGCAGTTGCCGCGCAGCGCGTTTGCGGAGCACGTCACGGGGCCGGTCTGGGACCGGCTCTGGGATCAGCCCAACACGCGCGAGCAGATGCAGAACTGGATCAGCGACAACGCCAACTGGGGGCTGCTGTGGCTCATCGCCAACGGCCAGGTCGCGGAACTGAAGGACAAGCTGGCGCTGTGGTGGCATGCGCGCAAGGAGCCGGCGCCCGACCGTCCGCGCAGCAAACTGTCGGTGCCCGCGCATCGCTACGTGTCCTGGCCGTCGGCCGCGCGCCTGGACCAGGGCCAGTGGGGCCGGCTGACGCATCAGGCGCGCGTGGTCGAGCATGACCTGGGCGGGCACAACCCCTACGACGTGCGCGACGATTACTACAAGCAGTACCTGGCGGCGCTGTATTCGCCGGCCCGCAACGAGTTCGCCGACATCGATCCGATCACTCGCACGGAACTTGGCGACCTGTCGCGGGTGATGGCCTTGCTGCAGAAGCGCAAGGTTCACGCCTACTTCGTCATCCAGCCCTTCAATCCCAAGCTCATCCTGGATGTGGAGCGCTTCGACCCGGTGGTGGCCGCCATCACGGGCATGTGCGAGCGCTACCAGATGGGCTGCCTGGATCTCTACAGCATCCCGTTCGAGCCGGGCATGCTGCGCGACGACATGCACCTGGCCGAACTCGGCTGGGCCATGGCCGATCAAGGCATTGCGGAGTACTTTTCCCGATGAGCAAGATTCTTCCCGCGGCTGCGCCCGAGGCCGGCCGCGCCGTCGAAGGGCAGGAGACCCGCAAGGCGGCTGCCGCCTGGGGCCGCCGCTTTCTCTGGCACCTGTGCCTGTATATCGGCGTGATCCTGGTGTTCGTCCTGCAGGCGCAGCCCACCACGGGCAGCGGCGGGCCGATCAAGGTCGAATTCCAATACCAACAGTTCTGAGCCCGCCATGGAATTGTTCGCAAGCTTGAGCTTTTTCGGCGGCGCCCTGTGCGGCGGCCTGGGTCTGTTGGCCTACCGCTCCTTCGGCATGCCGTTCCATATCGGCTACCGCCACATCATCGGCGTGATCTGCCTGGGTGTGTGGATGGCGGTGTTCTGGGCGCGTCCCTATCAACCCATCGCCTTGCTGGCCATTTCCGGCAGCGCGTTGTGGGCCATGCGCCGCAACTACATCCCCACCTGGCTGGCCGTGATCATCACCATGACGCCGCTGCTGCTGGTGAAGACGGGCGTGTCGCACCTGGGCGCCATGCTGGGGCTGTCCTTCGCCACGTTCCGCGCCATCGACGTGCTGCTGTTCGCGCAACGCAACGAGCGCGTGTCGCCGCTGGACTACTTCATCTACCTGTTCTTCCCGCTGACGCTGTTGGCCGGCCCCATGTACCGCTGGCGCAATTTCCAGGCGGATCTCAAGCGCGGCTATGAAGGCGTGAACCTGAACACCTGGCTGACCGGGCTGGAACTGATCATGCTGGGCGTGATCCAGAAGTTCGGCCTGGCCGAGCTGATCTGGCGCTATGGCCTGGCGACGCTGGATGCGCACGATTACTCGTTCACCGGCGTGGCGCTCAATGCCTCGCTCTACAGCGCCTACCTGTTCTTCGACTTCGCCGGCTATTCCACCATGGCGATCGGCATCGGCATGCTGTTCGGCTTCACCTTGCCGATCAATTTCCGCAATCCGCTGGCCACGCTCAACCCGCAGGACTTCTGGCGCCGTTGGCACATCAGCCTGTCGGAGTGGCTGCGCGACGTGGTCTTCATGCCCATCTACAAGGCGCTGAGCAAGACCAAGTTCTTCGGACGCCACCGCATGGCGGCGCAGAACATCGGCATCTTCGCGACCTTGCTGGCCATGGGCGTCTGGAACGGCTTGTCGCTGCACTACATCGTCAGCGGCCTGATGTTCGGCGCGTACTCGGTGGGCCACAACCTGCTGATCAACGCCGCGCGCACCCGTCCGGCCCTGCAGGCCGCGCTGGCGCAACCCGTCATGCGTTTTCTCGGGCGCGTGCTTACCCTGATCCTGGCCGCGCTGGCGCTCTACGTGTTCAGCGGCCGCAGCCCCATCTGACGCCGGGAGTTTCGGCATGCGTTTCGATCTCAAGTCTTTCCAGTTCACGGATACCGAGTACGCGCCCGACGCGCCCGCGGTCGTCGCCGCCGACCGCAGCCTGAGCTGGGCGCAATTGCGCGCCGAAGCCGGCGCCTGGGCCGAAGAGGCGCGCAGATACGGAGCCGCGCCGGATGTGCCGGTGGCGATCTACGGCCACAAGGAAGCCTCGTTCTTCGTCGCCATGGTCGGCGCGCTGCTGATCGGGGCGCCGTTTGTGCCGGTGGACACGATCTATCCGGATGAGCGCCTGCGCCGCATCGTCGAGATCGTGCGCGCCGCCGCCGTGTTCGATGCCGCCAGCGGCAGCTTCACGCCGGGCGAGGGCGCCATGCTGGCCGAGCGCGGCCTGGCCTACGTCATGTTCACGTCCGGCAGCACGGGCGACCCGAAGGGCGTGCAGATCGGCCGCGAAAGCGTGGGCCTGCTGGGCGACTGGATGCTGGGCAGCTTTGGCCTGGGCGAGGCGCCCGTGTTCATGAACCAGGCGCCGTTCAGCTTCGACCTGTCCATGTACGAGGTGTTCGCCACGCTGGCCGCGGGCGGCTGTTGCGTGCTGAACGCGCGCGAGCAGATCGCCGCGCCCAGCGCCTGGATGGCCCGCCTGGCCGAGCATGGCGTGACGGCTTGGGTGTCCACGCCGTCATTCGCGCACCAGCAGCTGGCCAACCGCGATTTCTCGCCGGCGGCCTTGCCCACGCTGCGCACCTTCCTGTTCTGCGGCGAGCCCTTGCCGTCGGCGTTGGCCAAGAAGCTGCGCCAGCGCTTCCCGGACGCCGTCATCCTCAATACCTACGGTCCCACGGAAGCGACGGTGGCGACCACCTGGATCGAGGTCACCGATGCCGTCCTGGCCGCGCACGATCCGCTGCCGGTGGGGCACGCCAAGCCCGACAGCGTGCTGATCGTGGATGAAGGCGAGATCTGCATCGTGGGCGATCACGTCATGCGCGGCTATCTGAACCGCCCCGACCTGAACGAGGCCAAGCTCTACACCTACGCCGACGGCCGCCGCGCTTTTCGCACGGGCGACCTGGGCCAGATGGAGGACGGCGGCCTGCTGTTCTGCCGCGGCCGCATGGACGACCAGATCAAGCTGAACGGCTATCGCATCGAACTGGCGGAGATCGACGAAGCGCTGCATGGCCTGCCAGGCGTGGAGGGCGGCGCCTGCGCGGTGCTGCGCCGGCCCGACGGCACGGCGGTGCGCTTGATCGGATTCGTGGCGGGAGTGGAAGCGGAGCAAGCGCCGCGCATTCTGGCGCCTGAGGCGCTGGCGGGCTGGAAGGAGCGGCTGGCGCAGCGCCTGCCGCCCTACATGGTTCCGTCCGAGCTGGTGGTCTGCCCGGCGCTGCCCATGTCGAACAACCACAAGATCGACCGCAAGAAGCTGGTCGAGATCTACGCCGGGATTCCGGCGTAAGGGCGGGCGGGGCGCGGCCCCGCCGCTTTACAGGCCGACCATGCGCTGGCTGATGTTGGACAGCACCATCAACAGCACCTGCGCGACGATCAGCAGCACCAGCGGCGAAAAGTCGATCGCGGTGCGCGGCAGCAGGCGGCGGATGGGGTCCAGCATGGGCGCGGTCAGCGCCTGCAGCAGCGGCATCATGGGCGCCATCGGATTCACCCACGACAGCACGGCCTGGATCAGCGTCAGCCACACCACCAGGTTCAGCGCCCATTTGATGGCCATGATCAGGGCCGAGCCCATGACCCTGGGCAGGTACTCCAGCGGAATCAGCGCGCCGATCGCGACCAGCCAGGTCAGCACCAGATAGACCAGCGCGGACAGCCACACGGCGACCAGGCTGGTCCAGTCGATCTTGTTGCCGGCGGGAATGATCTTGCGCAAGGGCATTACCAGCCAGTTGGTGGCCTGGTAGATGAAGCGCGACAAGGGATTGAACGGGTGCAGCCGTATCGCATGCATCCAGGCGCGGGCAATCAGCGCCGCACCGAACAGCGTGAACACGATTTCGAGAAGGAAGCGCAAGATTTCATCGAGCATGGACACGGTCACCCTGAAAAAGAGGAGTCAATTGTCGCACGCCCAGGCGAAAAATCGCCTGCAGGCCGCGCGGGCTCGCCGTTCTGGGGGAGGCCGGTCGACTCCGGACCGGGCGGACACGAAAAAGCCGCCCGGCCTAGGCCAGGCGGCTCTGCGAAGCTAAAGCTTCGAACCGTCCTGATTAAGGACGGCCACCCGTCGGGAACGGCCACGACGCGGCGGGGTTCAGCGCGGTCTTCGCGCCCGGAGCGGCAGCCGTGGACGGCGGCGTTACGGGCTTCTTCGGAGCGGCTTTCTTCGCAGCGGGCTTCTTGGCGGCGGCAGGCTTCTTGGCAGCAGCAGGCTTGGCGGCAGCAGGAGCCTTCTTGGCAGCGGGGGCCTTCTTGGCAGCAGCCTTCTTGGCGGCAGGCGCCTTCTTGGCTACGGCCTTCTTGGCAACCGCCTTCTTGGCAGCAGGAGCCTTCTTGGCGACGGCCTTCTTGGCTACCGCTTTCTTGGCGACGGCCTTCTTGGCGACAACCTTCTTGGCAACCGCTTTCTTGGCTACGGCTTTCTTGGCAACCGCCTTCTTGGCGACAGCCTTCTTGGCCACGGCCTTCTTGGCGACAACCTTCTTGGCTACCGCTTTCTTGGCGACGGCCTTCTTGGCGACGGCCTTCTTGGCTACCGCTTTCTTGGCGGCGACCTTCTTGACTGCCGGCTTCTTGGCGGCAACCTTCTTCACTGCCGGCTTCTTGGCAGCGACTTTCTTGACGGCTACCTTCTTGACGGCAGCTTTCTTGGCCGGTGCGGCCTTCTTCGCTACTGCCTTCTTGGCGGCGGGCTTCTTCACCGCTTTCTTTACGGCTTTCTTGGCTGTTGCCATGGTCATGCTCCTTAGGTTCAGGGGTCCCAGAACTTAAACCCGTGCCCCGACTCGCCAACAAAGCGAATCGTGCCCGGGCTATTCATCGGCGCATGCCGCTGTTCTGTGCGAGCAACAGCTACTACGGTTTGCGCTAATGAATTCGGCACAGCCATTTGATATGGCCCCCGCTCCTTTGGCGCGAGCCATTTCAAATGGCGCCGGTAGACGACCTGATCACAGGCCGCCGACCGCTTGTTCTACGTGTGTTCGAAAACACTCTGACCTAGGAGAGCGTCATCAAGCCTGTCGCGAACGCGACGCTCCTTGCATCTGGAGCGTGCCCGCGCCGGGCCTGATGACGTACTGCTTTTACTCCCAGCTCAGCGTGCCACCGGTTTGGTATTCGATCACGCGAGTTTCAAAAAAGTTGCGTTCCTTTTTAAGATCGATCATTTCCGCCATCCAAGGGAAGGGATTCTCTTCCTGCGGGTACAGCGGTTCGATACCGATTTGCTGGCAACGACGGTTGGCGATGAAGCGCAGGTAGGATTTGAACATAGGTGCGTTCAAGCCCAACACGCCGCGCGGCATCGTGTCTTCGGCGTAAGCGTATTCGAGTTCGACCGCTTTGCGGAAGAGTTCTCGAATTTCTTCGCGGAATTCCGGCGTCCACAGATGCGGATTTTCCAGTTTGACGGTGTTGATCAGGTCGATGCCGAAATTGCAGTGCATGGATTCATCGCGCAGGATGTACATGTACTGCTCGGCGGCGCCGGTCATCTTGTTCTGGCGGCCCAGCGCCAGGATCTGCGTGAAGCCAACGTAGAAGAACAGGCCTTCCATCAGGCAAGCGAAGACGATCAGCGACTTCAGCAGCGTCTGGTCGGCTTCGGGCGTGCCCGTCTTGAAGTTGGGGTCCGCGATCGCGTCGATGAACGGGATCAGGAACTCGTCCTTGGCGCGGATGGACGGCACTTCGTTGTAAGCGTTGAAGATCTCCGCTTCGTCCAGGTCCAGGCTTTCGACGATGTATTGATAGGCGTGCGTGTGGATCGCTTCTTCGAACGCCTGGCGCAGCAGGAACTGGCGGCACTCGGGCGCCGTGATGTGGCGGTAGGTGCCCAGCACGATGTTGTTCGCGGCCAGCGAGTCGGCCGTGACGAAGAAACCCAGGTTGCGCTTGACGATGCGGCGCTCGTCCTCGGTGAGCCCGTTCGGGTTCTTCCAGAGGGCGATGTCGCGCGACATGTTGATCTCTTGCGGCATCCAGTGGTTGGCGCAAGTGGCCAGGTACTTTTCCCAAGCCCACTTGTACTTGAAGGGCACGAGCTGGTTGACGTCGGTCTGGCCGTTGATGATGCGCTTGTCGGCAACCTTCACGCGTTGCGAGGTGGCGGCGCCGCTGGCGGTCAGGCCGGCCGCGTGTTCAGGCGCGGCAGGCGTGGGCATGGCGGTGTCGCCGAAAACACCGGTCGCCGCCCGGACTGCGGGCGCAGCCTGCCCGCCCGCCGCGGGGGCGGGCGATTGTGCAGGTTGCGTGGCGATGGTGTCGTCTTCCCAATTAATCATGATTCATTCTCCGGAGGCGGTTATTGGCAGGCTTCGCACTCTTCGAAGCCGGGGTCGCCCGGCCGCATGGTGCAAACCGCCCCGAGAACTTCGGGTTCCGGCAAAACAGGTGCAGCAGCAATCGGCGCGGAGGTGGACTGACCGCTCGCGGAGACGGCGTTCAATTCGCCGCCGCGTCCCGTGGACTTCTCGGCGCTGGTGGCGCCCAGGGTACGCAGGTAGTAGGTCGTCTTCAGGCCGCGCTTCCAGGCCAGCTTGTAGGTGTCGTCCAGCTTCTTGCCCGACGCGCCCGACATGTAGATGTTCAGCGACTGTGCTTGATCGATCCACTTCTGGCGGCGCGAGGCGCATTCAACCAGCCAGCTCGGTTCGACTTCGAACGCGGTGGCGTAGAGGTCGCGGAGTTCGGAAGGTACGCGATCGATGCGGGACAGGCTGCCGTCGAAGTACTTGAGGTCGGCGACCATGACTTCGTCCCAGAGACCGAGTTTCTTCAGGTCACGCACGAGGTAATCGTTAACGACCGTGAACTCGCCGGAGAGATTCGATTTGACGTACAAGTTCTGGAAAGTAGGTTCGATGCACGCAGATACACCAATGATATTGGAAATAGTCGCGGTTGGGGCAATTGCCACGCAATTGGAGTTGCGCATGCCATGTTGTTTGATGCGCGCGCGCAACGTATCCCAATCGAGCGTGCTCGATTCATCAACTTCAACATGACCACCGCGTTCATCACGCAGCATCTTCAACGTGTCTTGCGGCAAGATGCCACGCGACCACAACGAACCTTCATACGATTGATAGCGACCACGTTCTTCGGCGAGCAGGCTCGACGCGAAGTAGGCGTGATAGCAAACGGCTTCCATCGAACGATCAGCGAATTCAACGGCGGCTTGCGATGCATACGGCACGCGCATCATCTGCAGGCAATCCTGGAAGCCCATGATGCCCATGCCCACCGGACGATGGCGCGCGTTGGAATTGCGGGCCTTCTCGACGGCGTAGTAGTTGATGTCGATCACGTTGTCGAGCATGCGCATGGCGATGCTGACGGTGCGCTTGATCTTGTCGTGGTCGAGTTCGAAACCGCCGCCGGCAGCCGGCTTCATGTGCGCGACCAGGTTCACGGAACCCAGGTTGCACACCGCGATTTCGGATTCGTTGGTGTTCAGCGTGATCTCGGTGCACAGGTTCGAGCTGTGGACGACGCCCACGTGCTGCTGCGGCGAACGGATGTTGCACGGATCCTTGAACGTGATCCACGGGTGGCCGGTTTCGAACAGCATCGACAGCATCTTGCGCCACAGCGTCAGCGCCGGCATCTTCTTGTAGAGCTTGAGCTCGCCGCTGGCGACGCGCTTTTCGTGGCCGATATACGCTTCTTCAAACGCGCGGCCGTACTTGTCGTGCAGGTCGGGGCAGTCGGACGGCGAGAACAGCGTCCATTCGCCGCCTTCCATGACGCGCTTCATGAACAGGTCGGGAATCCAGTTCGCCGTGTTCATGTCGTGCGTGCGGCGGCGTTCGTCGCCGGTGTTCTTGCGCAGTTCCAGGAATTCTTCGATGTCCAGGTGCCACGATTCCAGGTACGTGCAGACAGCGCCCTTGCGCTTGCCGCCCTGGTTGACCGCGACGGCGGTGTCGTTGACGACCTTCAGGAACGGCACGACGCCCTGGCTTTCGCCGTTGGTGCCCTTGATGTGGCTGCGCAGCGCGCGCACCGGGGTCCAGTCGTTGCCCAGGCCGCCGGCGTACTTGGCCAGCAGCGCGTTTTCCTTGATGGCGTCGTAGATGCCTTCCAGGTCGTCGGAGACGGTGGTCAGGTAGCACGACGACAGCTGCGAGTGCAGCGTGCCCGAGTTGAACAGCGTCGGCGTCGAGCTCATGAAGTCGAACGAGGACAGGATCTCGTAGAACTCGATGGCGCGCGCTTCGCGGTCGGCTTCACGCAGCGCCAGGCCCATGGCCACGCGCATGAAGAACACCTGCGGCAGTTCGATGCGGGTGCCGCGGATGTGCAGGAAGTAGCGGTCGTACAGGGTCTGCAGGCCGAGGTAGCCGAACTGCAGATCGCGCTTGGCGTTCAGGGCGTGGCCCAGCTTGGTCAGGTCATAGTTGGCCAGGTCGGGCGACAGCAGGCCGCCTTCGATGCCGCGGGCGATGAAGGTGGGGAAGTATTCGGCGTAGCGGGCGGCCATGCCGTCTTGCGAGACTTCCTCGCCCAGCACTTCCTTGCGGATCGTGTGCAGCAGCAGACGGGAGGTGACCTGGCTGTAGGCCGGGTCCTTTTCGACCAGCGCGCGCGCGGACAGGATGGCGGACTTGAACACTTCGTCGACGGGGATGCCGTCGTACAGGTTCTTGACCGTTTCCTTCAGGATCGCTTCGGTGTCGATGAATTCGGCCAGGCCTTCGCCGGCGGCTTCGATGGTGGCGCGCAGTTCAGCCAGGTCCAGCGGGCGGCGCACGCCGGCGTCGGTCACGTTCAGCACGTGTTCCTGCGGGGCGGCGGCCTTCTCTTGCTTGTCGGCGGCGGCAGCGGCGGCCGCGCGTTCCTGCGTGCGCTTTTCGCGGTACAGCACGTAGGCGCGGGCGACGTCGTGTTCGCCCGAGCGCATCAGGGCCAGTTCGACCTGGTCCTGGATGTCTTCAATATGGAAGGTGCCGCCGTTGGGGCGGTTGCGCACCAGCGCATTGACGGCCTGGCCGGTCAGGTTCTCGACCAGTTCGCGCACGCGCGCCGAGGCCGCGCCCTGGCCGCCGTTGACGGCCAGGAAGGCCTTGGTCATGGCGATGGCGATCTTGTTGGGTTCGAACCCAACCACCGAGCCATTGCGGCGAATGATGTTGTAGCTGGCCCATTGCCCGCCATTGGCGTCGGCAGGGGAATCGGTTTGTGAGGGCGGCACGGCCGAAGGCCGGGTCACAGAGGCGATCGTAGTCTGCATGGAAGCTCCTGTGCGAAAAAGCGCGTAGATAGCGACATGACGACGTCATGTCAGGTACGAAATTGGATCTTTTGAGGGGGTCGCAACGTTCTGGACGGGCTAGTCCAAAAGGCGTGGCCGACGGGAATCAGCGCTTAGGCGACCACAACATGTAGTGTAGCACCCCTCGTTGGACACTAATTCTAGTGATCGAGTACGACAGGGACAAGAAAAAAATAAGACGAAGTTCACAAAAGGTTGTTACCAAATGCACTAGGCGCGCCCAGCAAGGCGCGCCCAGGAAGGTGCCGCTCGGAGCGAATGTTTATGCGGTCTTCCGCAGGGGCATATCGCGCGGGGCAGGCGCCGTATAGGTTTGCATCAAGCGGCCCAACTCCGTCCGATACTTCTCGACGTTTGCAGCCTTCACGTGGCCGAAGCCGCGGATGGTTTCTGCAAGGCCGGCGATTGTAGCCGCTTGGGCCAGCTTGTCGCGGGTCAACCCTGCGAGCAACTGGTCTATGGTCTGGCGGTACTCGCGCACCAGCGCCCGTTCCATCTTGCGTTCGGCGGTGTGGCCGAAGGGATCGAACCAGGTGCCGCGCAGGCCCTTCAGACGCGTCAGCATTTTCAGCGCGGTCATGGTGCGCGGGCCCAGCGTCATCTTGCGCGGCACGCCGGTGCGCGGATCCTTGCGGGCGAAGATGGGCGGCGCCATGTGGAAGCGCAGGCTGTAGTCGCCTTCGAACTGGCCCTGCAGCTGTGCCTGGAACGACTCGCCGGTGTAGAGCCGCGCGACTTCGTATTCGTCCTTGTAGGCCATGAGCTTGAACAGGCCGCGCGCGACCGCCAGCGCCAGGCGCGGGCTCTTGGCCTCGGGCGCGAGTTCGCGTTCGCGCGCCGCGACGGCCTCGACCACGTCCTGGAACTGGCGCGCGTAGGCCGCGTCCTGGTAGGCGGTCAGGTCTTCGATGCGGCGGGCGACGGCGCGTTCGAACGATTCGGGCACGTGCAGCTGCACCACCTGGGCGCGCGGACGCAGCGCGCCTTCCAGCGCGTCGGGCTGGTGCGCTGCCAGGCGGCCGCTGTCGAAGGCGGCCCGGTTGGCGGCCACCGCCACGCCGTTGAGTTCGATGGCGCGGTTGATGGCGGCCTGCGACAAGGGCACGCCGCCGCGCTGCCAGGCATAGCCCAGCATGAACATATTGGACAGGATGCTGTCGCCGAACAGGGCCAGCGCGGCCTCGTGTGCGTCGATCGCGACGGTGTTGGATTCGCCCGCCGCGTGGCGGATCTTGGCCAGCAGCGCTTCGGGCCGCATGGCCGCGTCTGGATTGCGGGTGAAGTCGGAGACCGGCGCGACGTAGCTGTTGACCGTGACCTGGGTGTGGCCGCGGCGCAGCGCGCCCAGCGAATCCGGCGCCACGGAGGCCACCGGGTCGCACAGGATCGCGGCGTCGGCCTGCTGCCAGTCCAGGCGCACCGGACCTGCGGGTGCGCCGGCAGGCGCCAGGCGGATGTGGCTGACCACCGTGCCGCCTTTCTGCGCCAAGCCGGTCAGGTCGAGCACGGCGGCGGACAGGCCTTCCAGGTGCGCGGCCATCGACACGATGGCGCCGATGGTGATGACGCCGGTGCCGCCCATGCCGGCCACCAGCAGGCGGTAGGGATGGTCCAGCGCGGGCATGGCGGGCAGGGGCAATTGCGCGATCAGCTTCTGCAGGCGTTCCTGGTCGGCCTTGGGCGCCGCGCTTTTCTTGGGCTTGCCGCCCATGACGGAAACGAAGCTGGGGCAGAAGCCTTCGGCGCAGGAGTAGTCCTTGTTGCAGCTGGACTGGTCGATGGCGCGCTTGCGGCCATAAGGCGTTTCCAGCGGCACCACCGACAGGCAGTTCGATTGCACGCCGCAGTCGCCGCAGCCTTCGCAGACGGCGCTGTTGATCAGCATGCGGCGCGCCGGGTCGGGGAATTGGTTCTTCTTGCGGCGGCGGCGCTTTTCGGCCGCGCAGGTCTGGTCATGGATCAGCACGGTCACTCCGGGGATCTCGCGCAGCTCGCGCTGCAGCGCATCGAGTTCGCGGCGGTGGTGCACCTTGATGCCGGCGCCCAGGTCCATGCCCTGGTACTTTTCGGGCTCGTCCGTGGTGACGACGATGCGCGTCACGTTTTCGCCGCGCAGTTGCTGGCAGATGCTGGGCACCGAGATCGGGCCGTCGATGGGCTGGCCGCCCGTCATGGCCGTGGCGTCGTTGAACAGGATTTTGTAGGTGATGTTGGCCTTGGCCGCGACGGCCTGGCGGATGGCGAGATAGCCAGAGTGGTAATAGGTGCCTTCTCCCATGTTCTGGAAGATGTGCGGCATCTTGGTGTAGCGCGACAGGCCGATCCAGTCCACGCCTTCGCCGCCCATCTGCGTCAGGCCGCCGGTGTCGCGGTCCATCCAGGCGGCCATGTAGTGGCAGCCCACGCCCGACAGCGCCTGGCTGCCTTCCGGTACCTTGGTCGAGGTGCTGTGCGGGCAACCCGAACAGAAGTAGGGGCGGCGGCGCATGCCGTCGGCGTCATTGGACAGCGGCGCCTGGCAGGCGAACGCGGACAGGTCCGCGGCCAGCGGCAGGCCGGCGGCGCGGCTAAGCCAGCTGGCCAGCGGCTGGGCCAGCAGGGAAGGGCGCAGCTGCCCGGCCGAGGGCACCAGCGCTTCGCCGTCGAAGCCCTTCTTGCCGATGACCGAGGGGCGGTCCGGCAGGTTGAACAGCAGGTCCTTGATCTGGCTTTCGACCACCGCGCCCTTTTCCTCGATCACGAGGATGTGCGACAGGCCGCGTGCGAACTCCAGCAGACGTTCGCTATCCAGCGGCCAGGTCAGGCCGGGCTTGTAGATGCGCACCGGCGCGTTGGCGGTGACGGTGTCCACGCCCAGGCGCGACAGCGCTTCCATGGTGTCCAGGTGCGCCTTGCCGACCGTGACGATGCCCACGGTCGCCTTGGGCGCCGGACAGGTCAGGCGGTCGATGCTGTGGCGGCGCGCGAACGCGGCCACGGCCTTCATGCGCAGGTTCATGCGCGTTTCGATCGCCAGCGACAGGAAGTCGCGCGCGGAGTATTCCAGCGATTCGGGCGGCATGTCCGGGTCCGCCGGCATGTCGTAGCGCTGGGCGGCGGCGGGAACGAAGGAATGTCCGCATTCGATGGTTTCGGACACGGCCTTGAAGGCGACCCAGGTGCCCGAGTAGCGCGACAGGGCCCAGCCCCATAGCGCGAAGGTTTCGTATTCGTCGATGGAGGCGGGATGCACGATGGGCATCTGCCAGCCGATCAGCGAGGCCTCGCTGGAATGCGGAATGGACGACGAGACGGCGGTGTGGTCGTCGCCCACCACCACCAGCACGCCGCCATTGCGCGATGCGCCCGCGGCGTTGCCGTGATGCAGGGCGTCGCCGGCGCGGTCCACGCCGGGGCCCTTGCCGTACCACATGGCGTAGACGCCATCGACGTTGCGGTCGGCGCGCACGCCGGCCTGCTGGGTGCCCATGACGGCGGTGGCCGCCATGTCTTCGTTGATGGCGGGCAGGAAGGTGATCTGGTTGGCGTCCAGCGCCTTTTGCGCCTTCCACATGGCCATGTCCACGCCGCCCAACGGCGAGCCGCGGTAGCCGGAGACGAAGCCGGCCGTGTTCAGGCCGCGCTCGCGGTCCATCCGGGCCTGGGTGAGCATGATGCGCACCAGCGACTGCGTACCGGTCAGGAAGATGCGGCCGGAGCTGCGGGTGAGGTTGTCGGCGAGCTGGTACTCGAGGTCCAGCTGGGGTTCGGCGGCGGGGGTACCGTCCATGGTGAATACTCCTGGTTTCGGCACCATGATAGGTTCGCGAGCCATCAGGTTTATTGCGTTTTTGGATCGTGCTATCCCTATAATTCGCAATGAACATTTCGTGTACGACAAAAACCAGGAGACAAAGCGATGGACAAGACCGATATCGGCATCCTCAAGGCCTTGCAGGAGGACGGCCGGGCCTCGGCGCAGCAGCTGTCGGAGAAGGTGGGCCTGTCGGCCGCGCCGGTGTGGCGGAGGGTGAAGGCGATGGAGGCCAGCGGGGTGATCCAGGGCTATAGCGCCCAGGTGGACCGCAGCAAGGTGGGGCTGGGCTGCATGTTCGCGCAGATCAGCCTGGAGCGGCATTCCGCCAATACGGTCGAGAACTTCGAGCGCTCGGTGCGCGACGCGCCCGAGATCCTGGAGTGCTACGCGGTCACGGGGGACTCGGACTTCCTGCTGAAGATCCTGGTCGAAAGCCCGGAGGCCTACGACCGCTTCCTGCACCGCTTCCTGTTCAACATGCCCGGCATACGGCAGACGCGCACCATCGTCGCGCTGCGCGAAATCAAGCACGAGCAGCGCCTGCCGCTGTAGGCGGGCGGGCCCTCTCTATATAGATATAGGGAGGGCGGCGGATTTATTGGGGTTGGATGCCCGAGATCCGGATCCATTCCTTCCAGCGCGCGGTGTCTTCCTTCACGAAGGCATCGAAGCGCGCCACGTCCATCGATTCCGGCGTCAGGCCCAGGGCGCGCAGCTTTTTCGCCGTGGCTTCGTCCTTGACCGCCGCCTGCATGTGGGCGTTCATCTTTTCCACGATGTCCTGCGGCGTGCCCGCCGGGGCCGACAGGCCGAGCCAGCCGGCGACGACGAAATCCGGATAGTAGGTGGCCATGGTCGGCACGCTGGGCCAGGCCGCATGCGGCTGGGCGCCGGTAACGGCGATGGGGACCAGCCCCTTGCCGTCGATCTGGCCCATCGCGGTCAGATAGTCGACGAAGGCGAAGTTGATCTGCTTGCCGCGCAGGTCGGTGATGATCTGCGTGATGTTCTTGTACGCCGCGCCGGTGATCTCGATGCCGGCGCGCTGCTTCAGCAGTTCGGACGGCACTTGCGAGGACGAGCTGTAGTAGCCGAAGAAGACCTGTCCGGGATGCTGTTTGGCGTAGGCGACCAGGTCCGGCACCGTGCGGTACGGGCTGTCGGGCGAGACCACGCCGACCGTGCCGAAGGTGCCCAGCATGCCGACCTGGCGGAAATCCTTCTGCGCGTCGTAGGGCAGGCTCTTGTAGAGGAACTGGTTGGCGGAATGGGTGGAATTGGTGGACAGCAGGAAGGTATAGCCGTCCGCCGCCGCGTTCTTGGCGGCGTTGGTGCCGACGATGCCGCCCGCGCCGGGGCGGTCTTCGACCACCACGGTCTGGCCGGTCTTCTCGCCCAGGTACTGCGCCAGGGTACGCGCCGTAAGGTCGGCCGCGCCGCCGGCGGCGGACGGCACGATGAGGGTCACGGGCTTCTCGGGCCAGCCGGCAGCGTGCGCCGTTGCGGCCAGCAGCAGGCCGGCGCCGATCAGGGCCGGGCGGATATAGCGGGGGATGGACATGGTTGTCTCCTGATGGCGCGGTTGCGCGTCGTTGTCGTTGTTGTGGTGGGGGGGCGGGGCGCTCAGCCGAACTGGCCGCGGTGCCAATCCAGAATGGCGGCGGCGCTGACTTGCCACTGGTCCGCGTACATCATGCAATGCGGCTGCCCGGCAAGCACGGCGTGCGAAAAACCAAAGCGGCGCGCGATCGCCAGGTCCTGGCCGGGCGGGTGGCGGTCATGCGTGTCCAGGCCGGCTTCCAGGCACAGGCCGGGCGCGCCGATGGCGGCGGCGTCGACGGGCACGCGCAGCAGATAGCGGTCGTTGAGCACTTCGGGGCTTTCGGCGCACAGACGCCGCGATACCAGCGCGACGTCGCGGTCGGGCGAAGTCGCCAGGAAGCGCGCGCGGATTTCGGCGTCGTTCGGCGCGCGGCGCGGCACGCCTTCGGGGACGGGCGGCAGCGCTTGCGCGCCGGGCAGGTCGCCGGGCGGCGACGGCGCCAGCAGGACCACGCCCGCCACTGTCCGTTGGCTGGCGGCCAGCAGCGCAGGCAGCGCGCCCATGCTGTGGCCGACGACGACCGTGGGGCGCGCCAGCGCGTCGAGCGCGCTGATGACATCCTGGCCCAGGTCGGCGATGCCGGCCGACATGAACGCATCGTCTTGCGGCAGGGCGCCATGGCCGCGCAGGTCCAGCGCCGCGCAGGCCAGGCCGGCGCGGGCGAAATAGTCCAGGTAGTGCGCGTAGCACCAGGCGCCGTGATACGCGCCGGGTACGAACAACAGGCCGGGCCTGGCGTCCAGGGGACCGGCGCCGACGATCAGGCGGCCCAGGCCGGCGGGGCGCTCGGGCAGTTGGTCGGCGAGGCGGAAATCCAGCGGATCGGCGCGGGTGGAAAGCGGCGGGAGCAGCGAGTCGGCATTCATGGTGCGGCCATCTTAGGTGGGCTCGATCTATCAGAAAACTTTATTTTTCATATGATTGGATAAGTTTCACTAATCGAAGCCAGCCATGCGCCCCTTGCCCGAGATTTCCATCACGCACTACCGCCATTTCCTGCTGGTGGCCGAGCTACGCAGTTTCCGCGCGGCCGCGGCCCGGGCCTTCCGCTCGCAGCCGGCGCTGTCGCTGTCGATCCGCGAAATGGAGCAGCGCCTGGGGCAGCCCTTGTTTGAACCGGGCAACCGCGGCACGCTCACGCGTTTCGGCCAGGACTGCCTGCCGCTGGCGCGCGAGTTGGTGCAGCACCACGACCGCGTGGCGGGGGCGCTGTCGGGACTGGCCAGCAACGAGGCCGGCACCTTGACCATGGCGTCGGTGGCTACCGTGGCCACGCATTGGCTGCCGGAACTGGTAGCTGCGTACCGCGAGCGCTATCCGGCGGTGGCGCTGCGCCTGTTCGACGACAACTCGGAAGGCGTGGAGCGCATGGTGCTGGCGGGCGAGGCGGAGTTGGGCGTATGCAGCCCGGTGTCGCAGGACCGGCGGCTGTCGTTCGAACCCTTGCTGCGCGACGCCTTCGGCCTGGTCTGCCATCGCGGTCATCCGCTGGCCAGGCGCAAGTCGGTGACCTGGCGCGAGATCGAGAACCTGCCCCTGGTCGGCACCATCGCCCACCGCCAGCTTGCCGGCTATCCGCAAGCGGCCTTCATGCTGGACCGGCAGGTCTTCGTGTCCAACATGATGTCGCTATTGGCCATGCTGGAACGCGGCGTCGGCGTCACGGTGCTGGCGCGGCTGGGCGTGCCGCCGGACTCGCGCGGCCTGGCCTTCGTGCCGCTGTCCGGCCCGCGCATCGAGCGTGAATTGGGCATCACCCGGCTGGCCGATCGCAGCCTGTCTCCGGCCGCTGCGCGCATGGAGGAAATGCTGCGCGCAAAGGCCGCGAAGCGCGGCCGCACTGTCGCTTGAAACCAACGCATTTTTGCGATTTGCGGCCATAAAACAGGCCAATTCCGGGGCCTACTGTTGCGCAATTGCACGCGGCGCGGATCGCCGTTGATTCTTCGCAAATGGCTCTTTAGAGTGCGTGATGTTTGCTGCGCGAGGGACGTGCCGGGGTGATCGGCGCGGCGCGTCGACAGACGTGTTGAGGAAGTCATGAGCAGTGTGTATTTGCGTACGGCGGGCGTCGCCTGCGCCGTTCTGATCCTGGCCGGGTGCGCCGCCAGGAAGCCCGCCGCCATTACCGAGGCCCAGCCCGCGGACCCGCCCAAACCGGTGGCCTGCGTGCCCGCCAAGGCCGGCGATCCCATGATAGGCACGTGGTTGTCGAACAGCCGCCCGCGCGACGTCAGCGGCGATCTGCAATCGCTGATCGTGCTGTCCGCCGACGGCACCATGGCCTTTGAATCCCTGCTGAAGATCGGCCGCAAGACGCGTCCCGCCTTGCGCGAGACCGGCTGCTGGAGCGTGGCGGACGGCATCTACACGATGCAGACCAC
>JALDYL010000324.1:0-4570 GCA_032153965.1 Achromobacter sp.
CCTCGACGAAGGCGGCCAGGTAGGCGCTGGCCTTGTCGCCGCGGCTCTTGGGCACACCCATGGCCTGGCGGATCAGCATGAAGTGGCCGTCCAGCAGGCGCAGGCCGCCCAGGCGCTGCGCGTCGGCTTCAAGCTGCTGCTTCACGCCCGCGGCGACTTCCATGTTTTCCCGCATGAAGGTGTCGACCACGGCGGGCGAGGTCGGCGCGCGGAAGATCTCTGCCTGCTTCAGTTCGCGCGTAAGGTACAGGTCGTAGGCGCTGCCCTTGCCGACCACCACGCGCAGGCCCTTGCTGTCGACTTCATCCATGCGGGCGATGGGCGAGTCCTGGCGCACCAGGTATGCGCCTTCGATGACCACGTAGGGCGCGGTGAAGGCGATCTGCGCGCCGCGCAGCGGATCGATGGCGAAGAAGCCCACGTCGGCCTCTTCGGCCGCCACGGCGTTGACGGATTCGCCGGCCGACTTGAACACCACCAGTTCCAGCTGGACGCCCAGGCGTCGCGCCAGTTCCGTGGCCAGGTCGACCGATACGCCGCCGGCCTGGCCGCTGACGGGGTCGGCGTGGGCCAGGATGGGATTTCCCAGGTTGATGGACGCGCGCAGCGTGCCGGTGGGGGCGAAGGCGGAAAGCAGCTCGTGATCGGTCTTCATGATTACCTTGGGGGTCGGGGCCGCGCGCCGGCGCGGACGTTGCGGCACAAGCATAGCCGCAAGCGCGCGCGTTGCGCGATGCCTTATTGCGCGCGGCGCAGGACGTAGTGCGGGGCCAGCGGGCCGGTGGGGCGGGTGCCGTCGCGGTACAGCATGGTCACCTGGTTTTCGCCGACGAAGTAGCGCTGGCTGTCGCCGGCTGCGTCCAGGCGGATGGTGCTGCCGTCGGACTCCCAGCTGAACGACCCCGTCACGACCTCGGGTTGCGGCTGGCGGTCCAGGTACTGGGTCTGTCGTTCGTAACGGCCGTCCTGTTCCAAGGTCAGGCGGGTGCGGATGCCGGGGCAGTCGGCGCAAGGCAGGGTGCCTTCGTAGCTGCCGGCCCAGTCCAGGGAATCGCGGGCGGTGTGGCTGTCGACGGGCGCGGAACCGCTGGCGCCGGGCCGGGACGGCGCGCAGCCGGCGAGCAGGGCTAGCGTCAGGGCGCAGGTCAGGGTGGTTTTCATCATGGCGAGCTCCTGTTTGGCAGACCGGTCACGATACGGATAGTAACGGGGTGGTGCTGAAACGGGATGTAAAGCGCGCGGGCCTGGTGCAGCGGCGCATGCGCTACGCTAAGCTGTTTTCCAGGCGCGCCGGCCTGGCCTTCCCTCTTGAATAGGACGATTCCGATGCAAGGCGAACACCGTTACAACGTCACCGTGGACTGGACCGGCAACACCGGCTCGGGCACGTCCAGCTATGCAGCCTATTCCCGCGACCACCTGATCCGAGCGGCGGGCAAGCCCGACGTGCCGGGCTCGTCCGACCCGGCTTTCCGCGGCGATCCCGCGCGCTGGAATCCCGAGGACATGCTGGTGGCGTCGCTGTCTGCGTGCCACAAGCTCTGGTACCTGCATTTGTGCGCGGTCGAAGGGGTGACGGTCGAGGCCTACCGCGACGAAGCCGAAGGCGTCATGGTCGAGGACCGCGAGCGCGGCGGCGCCTTCAGCGCCGTCACCTTGCGCCCCGAAGTGACCATCCGCGCCGGTGACGACGCGGCGCTGGCGGCCGAGCTGCACGAGCGCGCGCATCATTTCTGCTACATCGCCAATTCGGTGAACTTTCCGGTGCGCTGCGAGCCGCGCATCGTGCACGCCGCCTGAGAGCCGCCGCCATGCTGACCATCTGGGGGCGCCGCAGTTCGTTCAATGTGCAGAAGGTATTGTGGCTGGCGGGGGAGCTGGGCCTGGAATACGAGCACGTGCTGGCGGGAGGCCAGCATGGGCTGCTGGACACGGCCGAATTCCGCGCCATGAACCCGCATGGCAAGGTGCCGCTGCTGCGCGACGGCGCCACCGTCGTGTGGGAATCCCACGCCATCCTGCGCTATCTGGCTGCGCGCGATGGCGCCGGCCGCTTCTGGGCGGACGACCCTGCGCCGCGGGCCGCCGCCGACGGCTGGATGGACTGGGCCCAGACTGCCTTGCAGCCTGCCTTTCTGACGGGGGTATTCTGGGGCTATTACCGCACGCCTGAAGCGCAGCGCGACGCGGCCGCCATCGAGCGCGCCATCGTCGCCACGCATGCCTGCCTGCGGCAGCTGGACCGCGCGCTGGCGGACCGCCCGTACCTGGGCGGCGAGTCTCTGGGGCTGGCCGACATTCCGGCCGGCACCGTGCTCTACCGCTATTTCGAACTGGACATCCCGCATCCGCCCATGGTGCATGTGCAAGCCTGGTACGAGCGCCTGCAGGCGCACCCGGCCTATCGCGAGCACGTGATGGTGCCGTTCGGGGAACTGCGCGGGCGGCTGGATTTCTAGGCCGGATTTACAAATTTTCCGGCGAGCGATGTCACATCGGTCCAGGCTACCTCGTCATAGGAGCATGGGCGCCGCATCCCGCGGCGCATGCCGACCTTGCCGGAGACTTACCCATGAGCACTGCCCGCCTGAACGCCTATACCGCCTCGCCCAAGGCCATGAAGGCGATGATCGCCCTGAACGACTTCGTCGAGGGCTGTGGCCTGGAACACAGCCTGCTTGAACTGGTGAAGATGCGCGCTTCGCAGATCAATGGCTGCGCCTACTGCCTGCACATGCATTCCACCGACGCCCGCAAGCAGGGCGAAACGGAAATGCGCCTGTACCTGCTGGACGCCTGGCGCGAGTCCTCGCTGTACAGCGAGCGCGAGCGCGCCGCGCTGGCGTGGACGGAAGCATTGACCCGGCTTGCCGAGACCCGCGCGCCGGACGCCGACTATGCCGAAATGGCCAGGCATTTCAGCGAGGAAGAGCAGGTCAACCTGACGGTTGCCATCAACATGATCAACAGCTGGAACCGCATTGCCGTCGGCTTCCGCTCGCAACATCCCAAGCACTGAGGCCCAGGCTTTATGAGCGCGTCCGCCATTTCCGATGCCGTTGCCGACTTCGAGCCGCATCGCAGGCATCTGCAAGGCCTGGCCTACCGCATGCTGGGTTCCTGGGCCGAGGCCGAGGACATCGTGCAGGACGCCTGGCTGCGCTGGCGCGACGCGGACCGCGGCCAGGTCGAGACGCCGCGCGCCTTCTTGTCGCGCACGGTCACGCGGCTGTGCCTGGACCAGCTGAAGTCGGCGCGCGCGCGGCGCGAGGAATACGTGGGGCCATGGCTGCCGGAACCCTTGCCCGATGCCGGCAGCTATCAGGCGGCAGGGGCGGGGGAGATCGCGCATGATCTGTCGGTGGCGCTGATGCTGGCGCTGGAGCGCCTGTCGGCGCTCGAGCGGGCCGCTTTCCTGCTGCACGATGTGTTCGACATGCCGTTCGCGGAGATCGCGGCGACGCTGGGCCGCAACGAGGCCGCCTGCCGCCAGTTGGCCGCGCGGGCGCGCAACCGCGTGCGCGAGTCGCGTCCGCGGTTCGCGGTGACCGAACAGGAAGGGGCGCGCATCGCCGATGCCTTCTGGCAGGCGTCGCGCGCGGGCGACGTGGACGCGCTGCGCAGTTTGCTGGCGCAGGACGCCGTGCTGCATGCGGATGGCGGCGGCAAGAAGCTGGCCGTATTCAGGCCCATTCTGGGCAGCGACAAGATCGCGCGTTTTTTTGCGGGCCTGGCGAAGAAGCCCAGCGGCCAGTTCCTGGACGCGGTGGTGACGCAATTGAACGGCATGCCGGGCGTGCTGGCGACCGAACTGGACGGTCTGCCCCGGTCCACCACGCTGGAGGTGCGCGACGGCAGGATCAGCGCCATCTACATCGTGCGCAACCCTGATAAGCTGCGCCATGTCGCGGCGCTGGCGCCGCAGCCGACCGCGCCCCAGGATGATTCCGCACCTCACTGACTATCCGCAGGACCTGCTCGAACTGGGGCTGGAAGGCTTGCGGCTGCGCCCCTTGCGGGAAGCCGACGCCGGCGATTGGCACGAGTATCTGCGTGACGAGGCGGTCACGCGCCATACCAGCTGGCAGTTGGACGGACCGGATACGCTGGTCCGCCTGATCCGCGGCTATGGCCAGCCATCGGAGTCGCACAGCCTGCGCCTGGCCATCGTCACGCTGGACGGCGCCCTGGCGGGCACCATAGGCTTGAACGAGATTGCCGCGTCCGCGCGGCGCGCGGAGATCGCCTACGACGTCGCGCCGCAGTACTGGCGGCGCGGCATCGCCACGCGCGCCTGCGCGTGCGTGACCGGATGGGCCTTGCGCGAACTCGGCCTTGCGCGCATCCAGGCCACCGTGCTGGACACCAACGTGGCGTCGGCCGGCGTGCTGGAACGCTGCGGTTTTCAGCGCGAAGGGCTGTTGCGCCGCTACCGGCTGGTGCGCGGCGTACCCCGCGATTTCTGGATGTACGCGCGCGTCAATGCCGCGCAGGACTGACGCACAACCATGTTGAGGAAACCATGACGTCCGCTTTGATCGTGATAGACGTGCAGCGCGCGCTGTTCGAG
>JALDYL010000325.1:0-4567 GCA_032153965.1 Achromobacter sp.
GCACCACCGACGTCTGCGTGCCGATCTCGCGCCTGGCCGACTGCGTGCGCGACACGGTCGAGGAACTCGACCGCGCCAGCTTCCCCTACACGATCGTGGGTCACGTCGGCGACGGCAACTTCCACGTGCTGATGCTGCTCGACGCGGACAGCGCCAAAGAGTGGGAAGAATCCGAAACCATCAACCACAACCTGGTGCGCCGCGCGATCGCCGCCGACGGCACGTGCACGGGCGAGCATGGCGTGGGCCTGCACAAGATGCAGTTCATGGCCGAAGAGCATGGCGAGAATGCCCTGGATCTGATGCGCAGCCTGAAGCATGCGTTTGATCCGAACAACATCCTGAACCCGGGAAAGATCGTTTCCTGGTAAGGCCGGCGCCGCGGCGCTCCCGACCTCCGAAGCCGACGGCATGCCGTCGGCTTTTTTGCGGGCATGAAGGGAACAAGCCGGCCGGACGCAGCCTGCAACGCTGGCGATTACGGCTGGTTACTTATCTGGTGTGCCGCAGGTGCACGGATGCGGGTAAATCCCGGTCTGCTAGTGACGGGTGCTCGCGCTATTGTTGCGCTCATGAATTCTTTGGTCGAAACCGGCCTGGCACAAGTGCAGGCGCCTTATTCCTTGCAGCAGCTCATCGAGGCGTTGTCGGCCGTGTTGCCCGCGCACTGCGTGTTGTTCCGCGAAGAGGATACGCGCCCCTACGAGTGCGACGGCCTATCCCTGTATCGCGCGCTGCCCGCGGTTGTCGCCCTGCCTGAAACGGAAGAGCAGGTGCAGGCCGTCATGCGCATCTGCAAACGCCTGAATGCGCCCGTGGTCGCACGCGGCGCCGGCACCGGCTTGTCCGGCGGCGCCATGCCGCACAGCCGCGGCGTGCTGCTCGGCTTGTCCAAGTTCAATCGCATCAAGCACATAGACCTGGCCAGCGCCACGGCCATCGTGCAGCCCGGCGTGCGCAACCTGGCGATCTCCGAGGCGGCCGCGCCCTACGGCCTGTATTACGCGCCCGATCCCTCCAGCCAGATCGCCTGTTCCATCGGCGGCAACGTGGCGGAGAACTCCGGCGGCGTGCATTGCCTGAAGTACGGGCTGACCGTGCACAACGTGCTGCGCGTGCGGGTCGTGACCATCGACGGCGATGTGGTCGAGCTGGGCTCCGAGGCGCCCGATGCGCCTGGCCTGGATCTGCTGTCGGTCTTCATCGGCTCGGAAGGCATGCTGGGCGTGGTCACCGAAGTGACGGTCAAACTGATTCCCAAGCCGGCCTGCGCGCAGGTCGTCATGGCCAGCTTTTCCAGCGTGGAAGCGGCGGGCAACGCGGTCACCCAGGTGATTGCGGCCGGCATGATCCCGGCTGGCCTGGAGATGATGGACCGCCGCGCGACGCACATGGTCGAACCCTTTGTGCGCGCAGGCTACGACATGGACGCGCAAGCCATCCTGCTGTGCGAATCGGACGGCACGCCCGAAGAGGTCGCGCACGAGATCGCGCGCATGGAGGCCGTGTTCCGCGAGGCCGGGGCCACGCGCTGCCAGGTATCGTCGTCGGAGGCCGAGCGCCTGAAATTCTGGGCCGGACGCAAGAATGCCTTTCCGGCCGCCGGGCGCGTATCGCCCGATTACTATTGCATGGACGGCACGATACCGCGCCGCCATCTGGCGCGCGTACTGGGCGCCATCGAACAGATGGAAGACGAGTTCAGCCTGCGCTGCGCCAACGTCTTTCACGCAGGCGACGGCAACCTGCATCCGTTGATCCTGTTCGATTCGAACAAGCCGGACGAGGTGGAGCGCGCCGAGAAATTCGGCGCCGCCATTCTCGAACTGTGCGTGCAGGTAGGAGGGACCGTGACCGGAGAGCACGGTGTGGGTATGGAGAAAATAAATCAAATGTGCGTGCAATTCTCTCGCGAAGAACTCGACGCGTTCCTGGCGGTAAAGCGGGCCTTCGATCCGCCCTGCCTGCTCAATCCTGAAAAAGTCATCCCCACGCTGGCCCGCTGCGCCGAATACGGCAAGATGCATGTCCATGCGGGAGAGCTGCGCTTCCCCGATCTCGCCCGTTTCTAGGACCTGTCCTTATGGATTTCGTCCTGTCGGAATTGTGCGACCAGGTCATGACGGCCCGTGCCGGGCACAAGCCCCTGTTTGTGATGGGCGGGGGCAGCAAGGCGTTCTATGGCAACTACCGTCCGGTGACGCCGCAGGACGGCCACTGCCTGCTGGACATGACACCCTATCGCGGCATCGTCAGCTACCACCCGTCGGAACTGGTGGTGACGGTGCGCGCGGGCACCCCGCTGGCTGAACTCGAGGCCGCGTTGGCCGAGAACGGGCAGATGCTGGCCTTCGAGCCGCCGCACTTCTCGGCGTCCGCCACGGTGGGCGGATGCGTCGCGGCGGGGCTGTCGGGTCCGCGCCGCATGAGCGCGGGCGCGCTCAAGGATTTCGTCCTGGGCGCGCAACTGCTGGATTCGGAAGGCCGCATTCTTTCGTTCGGCGGCGAGGTCATGAAGAACGTGGCGGGCTATGACGTGTCGCGCCTGTTGGCCGGTTCGCACGGCATCTTCGGCGCCATACTGGAAGTGTCCTTGAAAGTCGTGCCGCGGCCGATGCAAGAGATCACCCTGGCGCTGCCCGCCACGCAGGCGCAGGCCTTGGCCAGCTTCGCCCTGTGGCGCGGCAAGCCACTGCCGATCTCTGCCACCAGTTGGAGCGGCGACGATGGGGCCGCCGAAGGGCAGATGGCCGTGCGCCTGTCGGGCGCGCCGCCCGCGATCGCCAGCGCACGCCAGCTGATAGGCGGCGCGCCCATGGCGCCCGAGGCGGCGCAGGCCTGGTGGCGGTCGCTGCGCGAGCAGACGCATTCCTTCTTCGCTCCGGGCCGGCCCTTGTGGCGCCTGGCGTTGCCGCCCACCGCCGCCGCGCTCGGACTGGGGCCGACCCTGCTGGAATGGGGAGGAGGCCAGCGCTGGCTGTCGGGCGAGCACGACGCCGCCGCGCTGCGCGAGACCGCCGAGCGGCTGGGCGGCCACGCCACGCTGTTCCGCGCCGGGCAGGGCAGGCCGCCGGCCGACGGCGTATTCCATCCGCTGGCGCCCGGGATCGCTTCGATCACGCGCCGCCTCAAACAAGAGCTCGATCCGGCCGGCCTGTTCAACCCCGGCCGGCTGGTCCTGGATCTATAGGGCATCATGCAAACCAATCTGGCATCCTGGGCACGCGATACCGATCTGGGCAAGGAGGCCGACGCCATCCTGCGGCGTTGCGTGCATTGCGGCTTCTGCACCGCGACCTGTCCGACCTATCAGGTGCTGGGCGATGAACTGGACAGCCCGCGCGGACGCATCTACCTGATCAAGCAGGTGCTGGAGGGCGCCGAGCCCACGCAGTCCACGCAACAGCATCTGGACCGCTGCCTGACCTGCCGCAATTGCGAAACCACTTGCCCGTCCGGCGTCCAGTACGGCCATCTGGTGGATATCGGCCGCAAGATCGTCGAAGAGCGCGTGCCGCGCAGCTGGGCCGACAAGACCAAACGGACCTTGTTGCGCAAGACCATGCTGTCGCCGCTGTTCGCGCCCGCGATGCGGCTGGGGCAGGCGGTGCGCGGCATGTTGCCGGAGGCGCTCAAGCGCAAGGTGCCGGAGCGCCGCGCGGCGGGGCCGCTGCCGCAGGTAGACGGCCATGCGCGCCAGGTGCTGATGCTGGCGGGTTGCGTGCAGCCTGCCATGATGCCGACCATCGATGCCGCCACCATCCGCGTGCTGGACGCGGTGGGCATAGGCGCGCGCATCGCGCCGGGCGCCGGCTGCTGCGGCGCGGCCAGTTTCCACCTGGATGCGCAGGACGCCGCCCTGGCGCAGATGCGCGCCAACGTCGACGCCTGGTGGCCGCTGCTGGAGGACGGCAAGGTCGAGGCCATCGTGATGAACGCGTCGGGCTGCGGCGCCATGGTCAAGGAATATGCGCATCACTTGCGGCACGATCCCGCCTATGCGCAAAAGGCCGCGGACATCGTGGCGCTGGTGAAGGACGTGGCCGAGATCGTCGCGCCGCATGCGGCGCAACTGCGCGCGCGGCTGCCGGCGGGCACGCGCGCGGCCTTCCATCCGCCTTGCACGCTGCAGCATTGGCAGGGGCTGCGGCCGCTGTCGGAACAGTTGCTGGCGGATCTGGGTTTCGCGTTGCAGCCGTTCGCCGACAAGCACTTGTGCTGCGGTTCGGCGGGCGCCTATTCGGTGTTGAATCCGGAGATCGCGCTGGAGCTGCGCGACCGCAAGCTGGGCGCGATCGCCGCGGGCGGGCCGGATGTGATCCTGTCCGCCAACATCGGCTGCATCGGCCACTTGCAAAGCGGCACCGACACGCCCGTGCGGCATTGGATCGAGGTGGTGGACGAGCAGTTGCGCCAGCCTGCGGGCCAGCGCGGCGCGTAGGCGCCGGACGCCTGGCGGCATCCGGCGCCAGGCCTTCCTATTCCACGGCCTTGACCATGTCTTCGAGCACTTTCTTGGCGTCGCCGAAAACCATCATCGTGCGGTCCATGTAGAAGAGCTCGTTGT
>JALDYL010000326.1:0-4555 GCA_032153965.1 Achromobacter sp.
TGCGCGCCCTCGGGCCGGTTCTTGACCTTGAAATCCTGCTGCCACTTCGCCGTGAACAACCAGCCCTTTTCATTCATGTAGCGCACCGAAGGGCCGACGCCGAAGGCGCGGGCGCGGCCCGCGGCGCTGTTGGGGCCGCTGTCGTCCGTGACCTGCTGGAAGGCGTAGCCGCCCACCCCCAGCACCCAGCCCTTGCCCACGCCCCAGCCCAGCGCGTAGTCGGCGTGCAGCGCCTGGCCTGAACGCGTATCGGTGGCGGAATTGGTGAAGTTGAAGTCGTACATGACTTTCAGGTCGGCGTTGAAGCCGTCCGGACTGATGCGGCTCAGGGCGAACACCGGCTGCGCGGTCCAGTAGTTCTTGCCCAGGCTGGACGGGTCCTTGCGGTCGTATTCGCCGGTGGGCGCGTACATGTCCAGCCCCACCACGTAGTGCAGGCTTTCGGAGGGGTGATAGCCCAGCGCCACGCCCAGCGTCATGTCGCCCAGGCCGGTGCTGCGGTTGCGCTGCCCCGCAGCCTTGGCGGTCACGTCCAGCAGCGGCGCGATGGCGTGGAAGGCCAGCTGTCCGCCCATGACCTGCTGTTGCGTGACCCAGATCAGGCGCGGCGCCAGCACGTTGACGTCGACCTTGAAGCCAGGCACCGGCACGCGCTGGCCGTCGTTGCCGCGCAGCGTGTCGTAGCGCGCCCCGCCGGCATAGACCAGCATGTGCACGCCGGGCGGGGGCAGCGCGCCCGACATGAAGTTCTCCAGGCCATCCGGGTAGACGCCCAGGCCGCCGCCTTCGGTAGCCTGGGCGCCCGCGCTGGCCAGCGCCAATGCCGTGGCGCTAGCCAGCCGCCGGAGTTTCAGGTGTCCGTTCATGTTCCCCTCCTGCCTATTTGTTGTGCGACGAGATAGCCGGAGCCGCCGCCCAGGCCGGGGCCCGGGTGAGTGGCGGCGCCGATGTGAAAGAGATTGCGCAGCGGCGTGCGGTGGCCGCGCGCGCCCTGGCCGCCGGCAAAGGGCCGCAGCCAGAAGAACTGGTCGGGCGAACACACTCCCGAATAGGGATCGCCGCCCACCAGGTTGCAGTTCAGGCCCTCCAGGTCCGCCGGCGAGTACGCCCGCCGACCGACGATGCGCCGCGCCAGGCCCGGCATCACCCGCTCCATGCGCGCCTGCACCCGGTCGGCCATCGCCTCGCGCACGGCCTCGTTCCAGCGGCCGTCGGCAGGCGCTGCAATCTCGCCCGCGGCATCGCCCTTGATCCGCGCCGGCAGTTCCTGCATCTGCACCCACAGGATCCAGCCCCCGGGTGGCGCGCGCGTGGGATCGACCGCGACGGGTTGGCCGATGGCCAGCGTGGGACGCGCGGGCAGCAGGCCGTTGTTGGCCTCGGTCACCGAGGCGCAGACCTGTTCCATGCTTTCGGTCAGGTGCACCAGCGGCACGTGGCGCAATTCCGGCGTCTGCCAATCCGGCGGCGCGCTCAGCGCGAAATGGATCTGCATGCCGCCCCGGCCGTATCGGTAGGCGGCGGCGCGTTCGCGCACGGCCGATGGCGCATCGGGCAGCAACTGCCCGTACAACTGGCCCGGCCCCACGTTGCAGACCACCGCCTGCGTCGCGCGATACTCGCGTCCTGCCGCCACCACGCCTGCTGCCCGGCGACGCCTGCCCTCGCCGCTCGTGACGATGCGTTCAACATGCGCGCCGGTCTGCAAGCGACCGCCATGCCGTTCGATGACGGCGGCCAGCGCGTCCACCACGCCGTTGCCGCCGCCCTTGACCACCGGCATGCCGCCGGCCACCACGGCGGCGAAGGTCAGCTTGCCGATCAGCGCGGAACAGGCGTCGTCCGGGCCCAGGCCGGTGTGCAGCACCCAGGGCGCGATCAGCGCGCGCGCGGCATCCGAGCGCAGCGCGCGTTCGGACCAGCGGCGAAAGCTCTCCATCGAATCGGCGGCGAAGGCGGCCAGGCCGTCCATGCCTCGTTTGCGCCATTCGCCGAACAGCAGCTTGAGCATGCCGGCGCCGTAGGGGTTCTGGCCCAGCAGGCCGAAGGTCAGCGCGGCGTCCGCGCCGAACAGGCGCCGGGCCATGGCGCCGAAGGCCGCGCCGTCGCCGGGCGCCCAGGCGTCCAGCCGCCGCGCGCTGTCCGCCACATCCTGCTTCAAGGCCAGGCCCGAGCCGTCGGGCAGCACCAGTCCGGTGGCGTACTCGCCCTGCATGAATTCCAGTCCGGCCTCGTGCAGCGCGGGCTTGAGCTCCGTGTAGGCGGGGCTGCCCACGAACAGCGGATACCAGCAGGACAGCACGTCGTGGCGGTAGCCGGGAAACAGTTCCTCGGTGCGGATGCAGCCGCCCAGCCTGTCGTTGCGTTCCAGCACCAGCACGGACTTGCCGCGCTGCGCCAGCAAGGCCGCGCAAACCAGCGAATTCATGCCGCTGCCGACGATGATGACCTGCGCCTCTGAATCCAGGGGCATGATGCGCTCCGATGAAAGTGGGCCGAACTATGCGGCGGTCAGCGCGGTGAAGCGCCCGGCATGGAACACCAGCGGCGTGGCCGTCACGCTGGCCACGCGCAGCACCCGGCCGAACAGCAGCAGGTGGTCGCCCGCGGGGCTTTGCTGGTCGTTGGCGCAGACCAGGGTGGCCACCGCCCCCTCGATGGCCGGCACGCCTTCCGGCACGTCGTGCACGGGCGCCCCCACGAACTTGTCCGGAACGGAGGAACTGGCAAAGCGCAACGCCAGCTCTTCCTGTCCGCAGGCCAGCACGCTGATGGTGAAGTGGCTGCAATCGCGGAACGCCGCCAGGTTGGGCGAGTGGTTCACCAGGCTCCACAGCACCAGCGGCGGGTCCAGCGACAGCGAGGCGAAGGAGTTGATGGTGAGCCCGACCCGGCGGCCATCCGGACAGCGCGTGGCGACGATGGCCACGCCCGTCGGATAGCTGCCGAGCACGCCGCGCAGGACCTTGGGATGCAGATCGGTACAGCCCCAGTCCAGGGGCAGCCCCGCCGCGCAATCGGGCTTCATGCCGCCGCCCGCGCCGGTTGCGCCGCGATGAAGGCCTCGCAGGCGGTCGCGTCGCCCCACCAGGGAAACAGCGACGGCGGATGGTTGAAGCCGTTGGCGATGGTGCTGGCGATCGCCGGTGTGTGGTCCGCTGCCTGCAACAGCTTGAGCAGGTGCGGCTCTGGCGGCAGCAGCATGGAGTTGGTCCATTCCACCACCGCGCCGCCGTAGTCCCAGAAGCGCTCGAAGGTGCGCTGCATCCATTCCGCCGTGAACGTGGCGTCGCCATGCGCCAGGATCGCGTCCAGGTACACGGCGCAGGCCTTGGTGGCGTTGTTCGAGCCCTGCCCCGTGATCGGGTCGTTGGTCACCACCGCATCGCCCAGGCCGAACACCAGTCGGCCCGACGGCAGGGTCAGCACCGGCTTGCGCACCGTGGGCGCGAAGCTGCCGGCCAGGATGCCGTTGGCGTCGGTCAGTTCCACCGCGCCGCAGCGATCGGCCTCCCAGGGCAGGTAGGCGTGCAGGATATGCAGGCTTTGCGCCAGGTGATCCTGCGGCGACTTGATGTCGCGCCAGCAATCCATCGGGCCGCCGGGCACGCCCTCGAACACCATGATCTCGCAGGGACCGCTGGCGGTCAGCGCCGGGAACACGAAGTATTCGCCCACGCCCGGAATCAGGTTGAAGGCGACACGCGAATGATCCGGCGCCGGGCGCATGCCATGCACATAGGTCAGCGCCAGCGCGCGCTGCGGCCGGTCAAAGCGCGAGCGCAGCGCATCGCGCTCGAACAGCTTGACCACCTCGCCCTTGCCCGCGGCCAGCAGCACCAGATCATGCGAGGCCGCCAGCAATTCGAGTTCGGCCACGCCGCCGTCCTGGATCAGCAGCCGGCCGCCGCGCGCGGCGAACAGCTCCATCCAGGCCGGCATCTTGATGCGCTGGTCCACCGCCTGCGCGGGCCGGTCCAGGCGAGCGACCCAATCGATCAGCTTGTGGCCGGGCCGCTCCGGATGCGGGATCGCCAGGCCGATGCCGTCCACCGTCGGGCATTCGGCTTCCCACTGGTTCAGTCCCAGGTCGCGCTCGACCTGCAGCGAGGCATCGAACATGCACTGGCTGGACATCACTTTGCCGCGGCGGATATCGTCCGGCTCGCGGTTGGTGACCACGGTCACCTCATAGCCTTGGGCCAGCAGTCCCAGCGCCAAGGGCAAGCCCGCCTGCCCTCCCCCCACGATCGCGATTCGACGCATGATTGTTCTCCTTTTCAAGTAACTAGGCGGCCAGGCGCGGGATCGCGGGCTTGGCCTGTTCGGGACCCATGGCGGAATAGCCGCCGTCCACCGCGTAGTCGGCGCCGGTGACGAAGCTGGCATGGTCTGAAAGCAGGAAGGCGACCACCTCGGCCACTTCCGCCGGATCGCCGACGCGTCCCAGCAGGTGGTAGTCCGCGGCCACCCGGTCGGTCTTGGCGCGGTCGCCCTGCGTCAGCTCGTCCATCACGCGCGACCAGGTCCAGCCCGGCGACACGGAGTTGACGCG
>JALDYL010000327.1:0-4544 GCA_032153965.1 Achromobacter sp.
GCGCGCGGGGGGCGCCCGCCGCGGGTCATCAGTATTCGGCGCGCAGGGTCAGCATGACGTTGCGGGGCTCGCCGTAGCGGTTGTTCCAGGCCGTGCCCGACAGGCTCTGGTAATAGCCGCGGTCGAACAGGTTGTTGACGTTGAGCGCCGCGGTCACGTGCTTGTCCACGCGATAGGCCATGCGCAGGTCCACCAGCGCATAGCCGCCCTGGCGCAGCGTGACGGGACCCGACACCGTGGAATAGCCCGACTGCACCTGCAGCCCGCCGCCCACGCTCAGCCGCCGCTCCAGGCCGGGCAAGGCATAGTTGGTCCACAGGCGGAAGATGTGCTTGGGCGTGAAGCGCGCGAAGGGCTGACCGCCGGATTCCGAATCCGTCAGGTACTTGCTGGTGTTGAAGGTGTAGCCCGCGGCCACCGTCCAATAGGGCGTGATGCTGCCGGAGGCTTCGGCCTCGATGCCGCGGCTGCGCACTTCCCCGCCCGAGATGTAGTAGCAGTTGCGGCCCACGCATGGCCAGGCGGGGTCCTCCTGCGCGCGGTTCTTCTGCTGGATCTGGAACACGGCCAGCGACACGTTCAAGGCGCCGTCCGCCAGTTCGCCTTTGACGCCGGCCTCGTAGTTGGTGCCGGTAATGGGATCCAGCGGCTTGCCGTCGCGCGTCAGCTCGCCCTGCGGCTGGAACACCTGCGCATAGCTGCCATACAGCGACCACTGGCGGTCAAGGTCCACGATCAATCCGCCGTAGGGCGTGAACTCCGGATCGATGCGCTGGCGCGCGCGCGGCGCGCTCTGGTTCCACCAGCTCATGCGTCCGCCCAGCACCAGCGTCACCGGATCAGCCAGTGAAAAGCGGCCCATGCCATAGACGCCCTGCTGCTTGAGCCGGGTCTCGCCGGGCGAGGTGTACGGCCCCACGCCGGGCTCGGGCACGCTGTGCGGATCCCAGTCGAACACATTGACCGGCACGTTCGGATAGGGCGTCAGGTCCGCGCTGTATTGCTCGGACGTGGTGCGTTGGGCATTGCCGCCCAGCAGCAGTTCATGGCGCCGGCCGAACAGTTGCACCGGGCCGCCGACATAGGCGTCCACGCTGGTCTGGGTGTTGTCGAACTTGTAGGCCGCGCCCATCAGGGATGAACCCAGCCCGGTCTGGCGGTCTATCGCGCCATAGGCGCCGGCGTACTTCAGGTTGCTGTCCGCGGTCAGGTAATTGGCGCTGATCTTGGCGCTCCAGCCTTGGCCGAAGCGATGCTCCAGGTCCGCGAACACGCGCGTCGTATCCCAGTTGAACCGGTCCCAGGCCACGTCCAGGTAGGTCGAGCGCTTCAGGCCGATATCGCCGCCGTCCTTGTAGCGCGGCACGCCGGCCATGTTGGTGGTGGAGCGGATGCGCTGGGTCTGCAGGCCGGCGGACAGCACCGTGTCCGGCCCCAGGTCCACTTCGCCTATGGCGTAGAACAGCGCCGACTGCTGGTCCGCGACGTCATAGAAATAGCCGCGGTCTTCCATTGCGCCGACGATGCGTCCGCGCACGCTGCCGCTGTCGTTCAAGGGACCGCCCAGGTCGGCCTCTGCACGGTAGCGGTCCCAGCTTCCGGCGCTGACGGAGCCGTTGAACGAGAACTCGCGTTGCGGGCGCTTGCGCACCAGGTTCACCGTGGCGGCGGGATTGCCCGCGCCATGCATCAGGCCGTTGGCGCCGCGCAGGATCTCCACGCGTTCGTACACCGCCATGTCCTGCGGCGATGCCGCCATGTTGCCCATCAGCACGGGCACGCCGTCCTGTTCGAACGAATCCACCTTGAAGCCGCGCGCGTAATACGCGGTGGTCAGCAGCTGATAGGGCTGCACCGTGATGCCGGTGGCGTGCTGCATCACCTCGTCCAGGCTTTGCAGGTTCTGCTCGCGCATCCGCTCCTGCCCGATCACCGTCACCGACTGCGGAATCTCGCGCAGCGTCAGCGGCAGTTTGCCGAGGGTCGCCGTGTCCTGCGCCACGCCCTCGCCGCTGACCGTCACCGCCGGCAGCGACGCGGCCTCCTGCGCCAGCGCCGGCCCCGCCGCCACCGCCAGCCACAGCGGCCAATGCCGCGCCCGCGCCGCGTTCCTGCGCGGCGCCCCCGCGCCTGTTTTCACCTGTTTTCGCACTGCCTGTCCTCTTAGAACTTTATTGAGAATAATTCTCAAGTAATTCTAGGAACGAGGGCGGCCGCGCGCTGGCGATTGCGGAAGTCTTGCTGGCGATTGCGGAAGTTTCGGCGCCTCAGCGGCCCGGCGCGACGCTGCTGGGCAGCACGCCGTAGCGGCGCAGGAACGCCTTGGTGAAGTGCGAATCGGTATAGCCGCAGGCGTAGGCCGCCTCGGACACGGTATAGGCGCCTTCGGCCAGCAGGACCTGGGCCTGCTCCATGCGCCGTTCGCGCAGGTAGGCGTAGACGCTCTGGCCGAACAGCTTGCGAAAGCCGGTGGTGAGCTTGTTGACGTTCACGCCCGCGCGCCGCGCCAGTTCGGGCAGCGACGGCGGATCCTGCAGATTCGCCGCAACCAGGTCGCGCGCGTGATGCAGGCGCTCCACGTCGGCGCGCGTCAGGCCGCGCACGGGCGCGCCCTGCTCCGCCGGCTGCAACGCGCCCAGGGCAAGCGCGGCCAGTTCCAGCGCCTTGGCCGAGAGGTACATGCGCTTGAGCGCGCCCTGCACCGGGCAGGCCAGCATCTGGTGGCCCAGGGCCTCCAGCTTGCGGTCCGCCCGCATATTGGCCTCGGCGTAGGCGCCAACGGCCCGCGGCGCGCGCAGCAGGCCCGCCAGTTGGGCCGGGTCCATGGCAAAGGCATCGCGCAGATGGTCCAGGCCCGTGCGCAAGGACACGAAGCGCAAGGACTGATGAGCGCCGAACTCGTGCTCCATGCCCATGGCGTCCTGGCATACGCTCAGATGCAGCGCGGGCCCGCTCACGCGGGTGGGCGCCGCGCCGCGCACGCTGTAGCGCAGGTCCCCGTCCAGCACGAGCACCAGCTTCAGGCCGGGCTCCAGGCGCTCCTGCACGCGCTCGTCGCGGCCAAAGCGCAGCGTGCCGCCCGCCAGCGACATGGCGGGCGTGGCGGCCGATACGGTCCAATCAGGTTCGGGATGAGCAGCGGTCAAGATGGCGGCTCCGTCGCGGCGGGCAGCGCTGTTGATGAGATTGAATATTATTACCGTTTGACCAGAACGGAAAGCCGCCCATTGGGCGGCGGCGCGCGCCTTATTGCTGGCGGCGCTGCTCCAGCTCTTTCAGGCACTGCGCCACGCCGGCCTGCATCTGCGCGTTCGACACGGCGGCGCGGTCCGACACTTCGCGGCAGCGCACATACTGGGCCTGGCTTTCCGGCGTGTCGCGGATGACCGCGGGCGCGGAGCCGGCGTCGGGCGTGACCGTCATGCGCAACGTGGAAGGCGGCGACAGGCTGCCGTCCTTGGAGCGCACGCTGGGGTACTGGTATTCCTGCGTGACGGGCGCGGCATTCTGCGCCTGCGCGGCGCCGGCGGCGCACAGGGCGGCAAGCAGGAAGGCGGAAATGTGGAGTTTCTTCATGACGACCTCTCTTCAATGAACTGACATCCAGGCCGCGGACCGCGGCCCTGGACACGCCGCCCTATCGTATCCCCGGCCGCCAGCGCGCGGCGTGCCAAGACGCTACACAATCCGCCACAGTTGTTTCCCGCGGTTTCTCCGCCCGGCCGCCCTGCGCGGGCCGCCCTGCGCGGGCCGCCCTATTTCTTCGGCGCGGACTGGCGCAGCGGCGCCAGCAATGAGGACAGCCCGTTGTGGTCCAGTTCGTGCATCAGGGCCAGCAGCCGCCCCAGCTCACCCGGCGGAAAGCCCTTGCGCGCGAACCAGGCCAGGTAGGGCCCTGGCAGGTCCGCGATGAGACGCCCCTGGTACTTGCCAAAGGGCATGGTGCGCGTGACCAGCAAGGACAGCAGTTCAGGATCCATGACGGTCACCGGGCTGCCGCGCCGGGGAAGACGATGTCCGCCGCAGGCACCGCGGCGATCTTCACGCCGAAGCTGGAGATGGACGACAAGGTCGCGTTGTGATGCGCGCGGATCTGCGCGCCCGGCGCATGCGGCTTGTCCTGGGTGGTGTGGGCGTCGGCGGCCAGCGTGACGGGATAGCCCAGCGCGGCCGCGCGGCGCACGGTCGTGTCCACGCAGAACTCGCTGGCATAGCCGCACACGACCAGTTGCGTGGCGCCGGCTTGCGCCAGCGCTTCGGCCAGATCGGTGCGCAAAAAGGAATCGGGCGTGGTCTTGCGCACGCGCACGTCGCCATCCTCTGGCTGCAGCCGCGAGTCCAGCTGCCAGCCCGGCAGGCCGTGATCCATGGCGCTGCCGGGGCTCTCGTGCTGCACGTAGATGACGGGCGCGCCAGCCTCGCGGGCGCGCACGGCCAGCGCATTGATGCGGGCCAGCACGGCCTCGGCATCGGCCGGCGCGGGAGTCGTCTCGAACAGCGCGCGCTGCACGTCTATCACGATCAAAGCGGACGTCATGGTTTCC
>JALDYL010000076.1:0-22208 GCA_032153965.1 Achromobacter sp.
ACGTCTGTGAAAGTAGGTCATCGTCAAGCTTTTATTCCGCAGAACCCCACAGGTAGACCCCTGTGGGGTTTTGTCTTTGTGAGAGCCCATGGCGGGCGCCAGTCGAGCAATGCTCCAGGCGCACTCCCAGAGGCCTATCGACAGGATTGGAGCGTTTGCCCAGGCAGGGCAGGCACTCAAGCAGTTACGCCTGACAACCATAGCAAGGTGGTCCCACTCCTTCCCATCCCGAACAGGACAGTGAAACGCCTTTGCGCCGATGATAGTGGACGGACGTCCGTGAAAGTAGGTCATTGTCAGGCTTTGATTCCAGGAACCCCGCAGCTCGCGCTGCGGGGTTTTTTCTTTTGCGCGGGTGTTGTGCCAGGCCTGCGCGCTGTCTGACGACGGCAGGCGCGTGAGCGCGCGGCATGGGCTTTTGCCTGGCGCTTGCGGACCGTCAATCAGGCTGCAAGCCGCGCCAGCATTGAATGTGCACAAATAACAACGGCCGTGGGCGGGGTGGCTTTGTGCGGTAAGATTGACCGAGTCAATTCGTTGGAGCGTTATCGTGAGTGATCCCCAGACCCCCGTGCCCGGAACGACGTTAGACCTGCGCACGCTGACCCACGTGGCCTATGGCTTGTATGCCTTGGGCTTCCTGACGAGTGGATTCCTGGGCATCGCCACGCTGGCGGCCGTCGTGCTGATGTATCTGAAGCGCTCGGACGCCGCAGGCACCGTCTATGCCGCTCATTTCGACTGGTTGCTGCGCACCTTCTGGTGGGCCTTGCTGTGGCTGGCCATCAGCGGTATCGCGACGCTGATCTTCATCGGCTGGATCGGCTTGGCCGCCACCGTGATCTGGGTCCTGTACCGCTTGATCAAGGGATGGTTGTCGCTGCTGGAAGGCTCCGCGCCGACCACCTACGCCTGAAGGCGCGTGTTCAAGCAAAAGGCCGGCATATGCCGGCCTTTTGCTTTGTTGGGCTCGACAACACAAAGGCTGCGCATTGTGATCGTGCGCGCGCACGCATCGGCAAGCAAGAGTCGATGCGTGGTCCAAGAGCTTGCGTGAGTCTGCAGGCGCAGGAGCTTGCCCGTGCATGGCGCATGCGGATGCCCGTGATGCAGCTTGGCCTGGCTTTGTTCGCGCTGCTTCCACCCGCTTGATGCGAGCATGCAAGAAGCACTGCCAACTGCCTGAAGAGGCGCGCCAGGCTTGGCTTTCGGGGAATGCTGGTGTGGGGAATCGAGCCATGCCGGCGAGGTGGCGGCGTGGCTGTCGCGATGCTTGAAAGCTGCGCTGGGGAGGCGAGCTCGCCCAGGAATCAACCGGGGCGTCGCGACAATATGTAGAGGCAGGGACGTACGGGGTACGCCCTTTGCCTGCTTACTTCAGATGTGCGTTGACCAACTTGGTCAGTTCGAACATCGTGACCTGATCTTTGCCGAAGATCGGGCGCAGCTTGGCATCGGCGTTGATGTTGCGCTTGTTGCTGGCATCTTGCAGGTTGTGCTTCTTGATGTATTCCCAGATCTTCTTGGTGACCTCGGTACGCGGCACGGCTTCCGAGCCGATGACAGCGGCCAATTCGGCGCTGGGGGTCAGGGGCTTCATGAATGCAGCGTTCGGCTTGCGCGCGGTCGCGGGTTTGGAGGTTGTGGCCATAATGCGGCGCTCCTTCTCTGGCTGTTGGAAAAATTGTCCTGCGGCCGGAGCATAACGTGTCTCTCTCGTAAAGACAAAGGCATTTATCCTCTGTAGCAACTAAAATGCACACACTGTCCTCCCTACATCGTCATTCTGTAACCTCCTATGTACGCACGATCTCCTTTGGAATCAATTCGCCTCTTTCATGACGAATTGACGGCGCTGCGGCGCGATTTGCACGCGCATCCCGAACTGGGCTTCGAGGAAGTCCGGACTTCCGGGATTGTGGCGGGTGCGCTGGAGGCGCTGGGGATCGAGGTGCATCGCGGCATTGGCAAGACCGGCGTGGTGGGCGTCATACGTGGCAAACGCTGCGACAGTGGGCGCATGATAGGTCTGCGCGCCGACATGGACGCCTTGCCCATGACCGAAGACAACGACTTCGCGCACAAATCGACCAAGTCCGGCCTGATGCACGGTTGCGGCCACGATGGCCATACCGCGGTCTTGATCGGCGCGGCCAAGTATCTGTCGCAGACACGCAATTTCGACGGCACCGCCGTGCTGATCTTCCAACCTGCCGAAGAAGGGCGTGGCGGCGCGCGCGCGATGCTGGAGGACGGCCTGTTCGATACCTTTCCGTGCGACGCGATTTACGCGCTGCATAACTGGCCGGGCCTGAAGCCGGGCACGATAGGCATCAATCCCGGGCCAATGATGGCCGCGGCCGACCGCTTCGAGATCCTGATCACCGGACGCGGCGGCCACGGTGCGCATCCCTATCAGACCATCGATCCCGTCACGATCGCTGGGCAGATCATCACGGCGTTGCAGACCATCGTGTCGCGCAACGTCAATCCGCTGGATTCGGCGGTGGTATCCATCGGCTCGCTGCAGGCCGGTCATCCAGGCGCCATGAGCGTGATTCCACGTGAGGCCAGGATGGTGGGCACGGTGCGTACCTTCCGCAAATCCGTCCAGGAAATGGTGGAGACCCGCATGCGCGAGCTGGTGTCTGCGATCGCGGGCGCCTTCGGCGGCACGGCTGAAGTGACCTACGAACGAATCTATCCTGCGACCTTGAACACGCCGCAACACGCCAATCTGGTGGCCGACATCGCCACCGAGATGATAGGCAAGGAGAACGTCGTGCGCGATTTGACGCCGTCGATGGGCTCCGAGGATTTTTCCTTCATGCTGCAGAGCAAGCCTGGCGCATACTTCCGCCTGGGCCAGGGCGGAGCCGATTCCGGCTGCGTGCTGCACAACTCGCATTTCGATTTCAACGATGCCGTCATCCCCTTGGGCAGCGCGATGTTCAGCGCGCTGGCCGAACGGGGCATGCCGCTGGCAGATTAAGAAGCCTCTCATGTCTACTCAAAGCACGACTCAGCTCACCATCACCCGGCCGGACGACTGGCATTTGCATCTGCGCGACGGCGCAGCCCTGGAGGCCGTGGTGGCGGACTCCGCGCGCCAGTTTGCGCGCGCCATCATCATGCCCAACCTGAGGCCGCCGGTCACGACCACGGAGCAGGCGCTGGCCTATCGCGGCCGCATCCTCGAGGCTTTGAAGAAGGCGGGCGGCAATGCCGATGCCTTCACGCCGCTGATGACGCTGTACCTGACCGACAACACCTCGTCGGAAGAGATCTTCCGGGCTTACGAGTCGGGACAGGTCTATGCCGTGAAGCTTTATCCCGCAGGCGCCACCACCAACTCGGACGCCGGCGTGACCGATCTTTTGGGCAAGTGCGCCAAGGCGCTGGAGGCGCTGGAAAAGTGCGGCATGCCGTTGTTGGTGCATGGCGAAGTCACGGACCCGTCGATCGATCTGTTCGACCGTGAAGCGATCTTTGTCGAGCGCGTGATGAAGCCCCTGCGCCGCGCTTTCCCCGCCTTGAAAGTGGTGTTCGAACACATCACGACGAAAGAGGGCGCGGAGTACGTGCGGGATGCCGAAGGCCCTATCGCCGCTACGATCACGCCGCAGCATTTGCTGTACAACCGCAACGCGATTTTCCAAGGCGGTGTGCGGCCGCACTTCTACTGTCTGCCCGTCCTCAAACGCGAAACGCACCGCCTCGCGCTGGTCGAGGCGGCCACCAGCGGCAGCCCGCGTTTCTTCCTGGGAACCGATAGCGCCCCGCATGCGCGCGGCCTGAAGGAGCACGCCTGCGGCTGCGCAGGCTGCTACACGGGCTTGCACGCGATGGAGTTGTACGCGACCGCCTTCGACGCTGTCGGCAAGCTGGACAAGCTGGAAGGCTTCGCCAGTTTCCATGGCCCGGACTTCTACGGTCTGCCGCGCAACACCGGCACGCTGACGCTGGTGCGCGAGACCTACCAGGTGCCCGAGGAAGTGGCGTTCGGCAACACGACGCTGGTTCCGCTGGCCGCGGGCGAAGCGCTTGAATGGCGCGCACGCGTCTAAGCGGCCGCGACTAGGCAGGGGCCGGCAGGCCCGAGACAAAAAAATGCCCCCGAAATCTCGGGGGCATTTTTCATGCGCCTCTATATGTATATAGAGACAGGCAGATTACAGCGCGCCTTCACGGCGCGCTTCCAGCAGTTCCCAGCGGGCGAAGCGTTCTTCGAGTTCACTTTCCAGCTTGGCCAGTTCGCCGTTGATGCGCTCGACTTCGGCCGGCGCGTCGCGGTACAGGCTGCCGTCGGCAAGCTTGCCGGCAAGCTCGGCCTGTTGCGCCTCCAGGGCGGCGATGGCGTCGGGCAGGCCTTCCAGTTCGCGCAGTTCCCAGGAGTTCATCTTGGCGGACTTGGCCGGCTTGGGCTTTGCGGCCTTGGCGCGCGCGGCGGCATCGTCGGCGGGGCGGGCGGCCGGGGTGGGGTCTTCGGCGGCAGCAACCGGAGCGGGCCGCTGGGCGACCCATTCGTCATAGCCGCCCACGTAGTCGCGCCAGCGGCCATTGCCTTCGTAGGCAATGGTCTGCGTGACGACGTTGTTCAGGAAGGCGCGGTCGTGGCTGACCAGCAGCACCGTGCCCTGGTATTCCTGCAGCAATTCTTCCAGCAGCTCCAGCGTTTCGATGTCGAGGTCGTTGGTGGGTTCGTCCAGCACCAGCACGTTGGCGGGGCGGGCGAACAGGCGCGCCAGCAGCAGGCGGGCGCGTTCGCCGCCAGACAGGCTGCGCACGGGCGAGCCGGCGCGGGCGGGCGAGAACAGGAAGTCGCCCAGGTAGCTCATGACGTGTTTACGCGTGCCGCCGATTTCGACCCATTCGCTGCCCGGGCTGATGATGTCGACGAGCGTGGCGTTTTCGTCCAGCTGCGCGCGCATCTGGTCGAAATACGCGACCGCGACGTTGGTGCCAAGCCGCGTCGTGCCGCTGTCGGGCTGCATCTCGCCCAGGATCAGCTTGAGCAGGGTAGTCTTGCCGGCGCCGTTGGGGCCGATGATGCCGATGCGGTCGCCGCGCAGGAGGGTGGTGGAGTAGTCGTCCACCACGATCTTGTCGCCGAAGGCCTTGTGCACGTGGTCGAGTTCGGCGACCAGCTTGCCGGAGCGCTGGCCTTCGGCGAGCGCCAGCGAGACATCGCCGACACGTTCGCGGCGTTCGGCGCGTTCGACGCGCAGTTGTTCCAGGCGGCGCACGCGACCTTCATTGCGGGTGCGGCGGGCTTCGACGCCCTTGCGGATCCAGACTTCTTCCTGCGCCAGCAGCTTGTCGAAGCGGGCTTGCTCCAGACGCTCGGACTCCAGCCACTGGGCCTTGCGCTCTTGCCACTGCGAGAAATTGCCGGGGAAGCTCAGCAGGCGCCCGCGGTCGAGTTCGACGATGCGCGTGGCGACGGCGTCCAGGAAGCGGCGGTCGTGGGTGATGATGACGGCGGCGCCTTTCCAGGCGCGCAGCATCTCTTCCAGCCAGGCGATGCCTTCGAAGTCCAGATGGTTGGTGGGTTCGTCCAGCAGCAGCAGATCGGGCTCGTCGACCAGCGCGCGCGCCAGCGCGACCCGCTTGCGCGTGCCGCCGGACAGGCCGGCGATCTGCACGTCGGCGGGCAGGCCGAGCTTTTCGAGCACCGAGCGCACGCGCGACGGGCGCTGCCAGTCTTCGTGATCGCCTTCGACATTGCAGACGACATCGAAGACGGTGGCGTTTTCGTCCAGTTCGGGTTCCTGTTCGACGGTGGCCACACGCAGTCCCGAGCTGCGGGCGATGTCGCCGTCGTCGGGCTGGGTCCTGCCGTCCAGCAGTCTCAGCAGGGAGGACTTGCCGGCGCCGTTGCGGCCGATGAGGCCGATGCGCTCGCCGGCCTGGATAGCAAAATCGGCGTGATCCAGCAGCGGATGGTGGCCATAGGCGAGCTGGATGTCGGTAAGGGTGATGAGAGTAGCAAGGGCCATGTGGTGGGTCGTGTCTGCGGCGTCTGAGCGGATCAAGGCGTATTGTCGCAGGAACCCCGGAACGCCGTTTGGGCGGCCCATGCGGCGGCGTCTTCGGGGACAGGCCCGCCGGGTGTAATAGAATACGGACCGCAAGGCGGGTCGGGCGATCGCGGTGGATGCGAATCCATCGAGGAAGGTCCGGACTCCACAGGGCAGGGTAACGGCTAACGGCCGTCCGGCCGCGTCTTCGGGCGCGGTTGAGGAATAGGGCCACAGAGACGAGTCTGCGGGGTGGGCGCGCATCGCGCGCACAGATACGGCCATCTCCGTATCGCGCCGTCCGGCAACGGGCGGCGGCATCGCAGGGTGAAACGCGGCAACCTCTACCCGGAGCAACATCAAATAGGCATGCGTGCGGTCTTCGGATCGCGAAGGGCGGCTCCGTCCAAGCATGCGGGTAGATGGCTAGAGCGGCTCAGCAATGATCCGCGCAGAGGAATGATCGTCCGCCAGGGAAACCTGGTGTACAGAATCCGGCCTATAGACCCGTCTTGCAACTCATTCGCAACGCGAGCCAGCTTCGGGCTGGAACCTGGCATCGCGCTGGCGGGGTCTGACCATTTTTTGGATGCTCAAAGCGGTGGCCTCGGCTGAAAGCCTTGCCAACCGGGGCAATCGACCGACCGTAAAACAATGCAAAGTCATTGTTAGCCGCCACTTCTGAAGAAGGACTTTTAGATAGTGCCGCAACCTCCTGATTTATTGGGAGGTTTTTCTTTTTGCGGATTTACATGTTGATCTAAGTCCTTGTTGTGATTGAAAAAATTGCAACCACGCGCTTGACCGCCCTGATCCCATACCGTAGAGTGGGAAATAGTAGGAAATTGTGCAATTAAGTGGGGTAAAAGTGGTGTTTCAGGGAAGCAGCGCGCTCACGCTGGATGCCAAGGGACGGATCTCGATTCCGACCCGGCATCGTGACGCGCTCATGTCGCAGGCCGATGGCCGGCTGACCCTGACACGCCACCCTGACGGCTGCTTGCTGGTCTACCCGCGGCCGGAGTGGGAAAAGAAGCGCGAGCAGATTGCCGCCTTTCCCATGACGGCGCGCGCGTTGCAGCGGCTGTTGCTGGGCAACGCTCAGGACGTGGAACTGGACGGCTCCGGCCGGGTCCTGATCGCTCCTGAACTGCGCAACGCTTCCGGTATGACGCGCGATGTGATGCTGCTCGGTCTGGGCGCGCACTTCGAGCTGTGGGACGCCGCTACCCTGGCCAGCCGCGAGGCTGAGGACCTGGCCAAGGGTATGCCGGATGTGTTGAATCAGTTTTCGTTCTGAAAAAGTTATGGAATTCGAACATCGGCCCGTACTGCTGGAGCCGACGGTGGACGCGCTATTGCTGCCTGACTTCGGCGGCAAGGGCGCGGCACGGTCGCATCAGCAGGCCGGGCCGGCTACGGCTACGCGAGCGGAGGACGGCGTCTTCGTCGACGGCACCTTCGGGCGTGGCGGGCACAGCCGCGAGCTGCTCGGCCGTCTGGGCAAGGGTGCCAGGCTGGTGGTGTTCGACAAGGATCCGGAGGCGATCGCCGTAGCCAGGCAACTGGCGGCAGCGGACCCGAGGGTCACCGTGGTGCATGGGGGCTTTGCCACCATGGCCGAAGAATTGGAGCAGCTCGGCATCGGCAAGGTCGATGGCGTGATGCTGGATCTGGGCGTTTCCTCGCCTCAGATCGACGATGCCGAGCGCGGTTTCTCGTTCATGCGAGACGGCCCGCTCGATATGCGGATGGACACCACTCGTGGTCCCACGGTGGCGGAATGGCTGGCGCAAGCCAGTGTGGATGAGATGCGGGAGGTCATAGCGGATTATGGCGAAGAACGGTTTGCTTTTCAGGTTGCAAAGGCGATTGCTGCTCGCCGCGCAACAAGGCCGCTGCGCACCACGCTCGAGCTTGCCGAGTGCGTCGCCAGCGCCGTCCGCACGCGCGAAAAGGGGCAGCATCCGGCCACACGCACCTTTCAAGCTCTACGGATTTACATCAATCGGGAACTCGAAGAGCTCGCGCGCACCCTCGCGGCAGCTCTAGACCTGCTTGCCCCGGGAGGGAGGTTGGCGGTGATCAGCTTTCATTCGCTTGAAGACCGCATGGTCAAGCAGTGCATCGCAGCGGCGGCTCGTCCGGCTGCCGCGCATGCGCGCCTGCCCCTGCGGGAAAGCGAAATGCCACAGCCGGTCCTGCGTTCCCTCGGGCGCGTGCTGGCCGAAGACGATGAAGTCTCGGCCAACGCCCGCGCCCGCTCGGCAGTCCTGCGCGTTGCCGAACGTACCGAGACGCCGCTGCCCGCCGAGGGCGGTTTTGCGTTCGTGAAGATCGGTTCGCTGCCGGGCAGCGACCTGGCACCCCCGCCGCGCCGCGGCAAGGGAGGGCGCCGCTAATGGGTCGCGTCAACCTGATCGTTGCGGCTTTGCTGATGCTGTCGGCCATTTCCCTGGTCACCAGCCGGTATCAGTCGCGCCAGCTCTTTATCGAGCTGGGCCGCGATCAGGCGCAGGCGCGCGACCTCGAAACCAATTGGCGGCGCCTGCAGCTGGACCGCGCCGAACTGGCCCGCAACGCGCGGGTCGACGCCATCGCGCGCGAGGGCCTGAAGATGATCTCCATCGTTCCGGACCGCACGCTGTACATGAATCAGCCGCCCGCCTCCGCCAATGGAGGCGCGCAATGAAACGCGTCCCCTTCTTCGACAACCCCGTGCTGCGCGGGCAATTGCCCACCTGGCGCGCGCGCCTGGTACTGATCCTGCTGTTCGGCGGGTTCACCGTGCTGGCCGGCCGCGCCCTGTTCCTGCAGGGCTTGTCCACCGAATTCCTGCAGCAGCAGGGTGAGCGGCGCTATGAGCGCACGCTGACCCTGGCCGCCACGCGCGGCAAGATCATGGACCGCAATGGCGCGGTGCTGGCGTCCAGCGTGCCGGCGCGCGCCATCTGGGCGATTCCCGAAGACGCCAAGCAGGCCACTCCGGCACAGATGGACACGCTGGCCAAGCTGCTTGAAACGCCCTTGGCCGACCTGCGCCATCGCCTGGTCGACGAAGACAAGAACTTTGTCTACCTGAAGCGCCAGGTCTCCATGGACGTGGCCGACAAGATCAAGCAACTGGGCATGCCCGGCGTGCACCAGCAGCCCGAGACCCGCCGGTACTACCCGGACGGCGACGTGATGGCCCACGTGGTGGGGTTCAACAGCGTCGAGGACCAGGGCCAGGAAGGCGTCGAGCTGACGTTCAACCAGCAGCTGTCCGGCCGCCCGGGCAGCCGCCGCGTCATCAAGGACCGACTGGGCCGTGTGATCGAAGACGTGCAGGCCGTGACCCTGCCGGTGGACGGCCGCGACCTGCGTTTGTCCATCGATACGCGCCTGCAATATCTGGTGTTCAAGGCGTTGAAGGACGCCATGGACAAGCATCAGGCCAAGGGCGCGACCGCCGTGGTCGTGGACGTGCATACGGGCGAGATCCTGGCCCTGGCCAACGTGCCGACCTTCGACCCGAACAAGCGCGAAACTTTCCACGGCTCCAAGCTGCGCAACCAGGCGATTACCGATACCTTTGAACCTGGTTCGATCATGAAGCCGTTCACCGCCGCGCTGGCGCTGGACCTGGGCCGCATCAGCACCAAGACCCTGTTCGAAACGGGCAATGGCCGCTTCCAGTATCAGGGCAGCACGATCAGCGACGTGAGCCGCAACGGCACGCTGGACGTGGCCGGCGTGCTGCGCAAGTCCAGCAATATCGGCATGACGATGATCTCCGAGAAGCTGGAATCCCGCGAGATGTGGGACCGCTTCACTGAACTGGGCCTGGGCCAGGCGCCCCAGGTGGGATTTCCCGGCGCCGCGCCTGGCCGCCTGCGCCCCTGGGACCGCTGGCGCCTGATCGAAAAGGCCACCATGGCCTATGGCTACGGCCTGTCGGTGTCGCTGCTGCAGGTGGCGCGCGCCTATACCGTTTTCGCCCGCAACGGCGACATGGTGTCGCTGACCCTGGTCAAGCGCGACAGCGACCCCACCAGCGTCAAGATCTATACGCCGAAGACCACCCAGATGGTGCGTGCCATGCTGGAAGCCGCAGCCGGCCCGGAAGGCACCAAGGCCGCCCAGGTGCAGGGCTACCGCGTCGCCGGCAAGAGCGGCACGGCGCGCAAGATCGTCGACGGCAAGTACAGCATGCAGCGCTATCGGAGCTCCTACGTGGGCTTCGCTCCGGTGTCCGATCCGAAGATCGTCGTGGCCGTGTCCATCGACGAACCCACGGTCGGCGGCTATTACGGCGGCGCTATCGCCGCGCCCGTGTTCTCCCAGATCGTGGGGGGGAGCTTGCGGCTGATGGGGGTGCGCCCGGACGCACCCTTCGAATCCACAATTGTTGCTGGTCTTAAGGAGCCAGGCAGATGAGCGCCAAAGGCTTCCTCTCCAACCCTGTCGCCACGGTTGCCGAAACCGTGGCGTGGTTGCATTCGCGCGTGTCGTTGACCGCGCACCTCAAGCTGGACTCCCGCGATATCGAGCCGGGCGATGTTTTCGTCGCCTGCCCGGGTCTGTCCAGCGACGGACGTCTCTATATAGAGAAGGCGTTGGCGCTGGGCGCCAGCGCGGTGTTGTTCGAAGCCCCCGCCAACGATGCCGTCGCGGCCGTGGCGGACCAGGCCCCGATGCTGCCGGTGACCGGCCTGCGCGCCCTGCTGGGCGAGTTGGCCGACACCTGGTACGGCCGGCCCTCGGCCGAGCTGGCGGTGGTGGCGGTAACGGGCACCAACGGCAAGACTTCATCGGTGCAATGGATTGCCCATGCGCTGAGCCGCAATGACAAGCCCTGCGGCACCATCGGCACCCTGGGCGCCGTGTTGCCCGACGGGCAGACGCTGGGCGGCGACCTGACGACGCCGGACGTGTTGACCGTGCACCGCACGCTGGCCGCCATGCGCGACGCCGGCGCCAAGGCCGTGGCCATGGAGGCATCTTCCATCGGCATCGAGCAGGGCCGGATGGACGGCGTGCGCGTTGCGCTGGCCGCCTTCACCAACCTGACGCGCGACCATCTCGATTACCACGGCACGATGGAACGGTACGAAGCCGCCAAGGCGCGCCTGTTCCGCTGGCCGGGCCTGACCGCCGCCGTGATCAACGCCGACGACGAAGCCGGACGCCGCCTGATCGCCGAGCTGCCTGCCGGCATGGCGATGGGCTACAGCCTGAGCGAAGCGCAGGATATTCCCGCCGGCATGCGCGCGCGCGATCTCCAGGCCACCGCCCAGGGCCAGATCTTCACCTTGGTGTCGCCGCACGGCGAGGCCCAGATCGTGACCCGCCTGCTGGGCGCGCACAACGTGTCGAACCTGCTGCTGGTGGCGGGCGTGCTGTATCAACTGGGCCTGCCGTTTGCGCAGATCGCGCGCGAACTGGCCGCCACGGACCCCGTCGATGGCCGCCTGCAAACGGTTGAGCCGGTGGCGCACAGCACCCAGGCCAGCACGGGCCGCGGCCCGCTGGTGGTGGTGGACTATGCCCACACCCCCGATGCGCTGTCGCGCGCGCTGGCCGCCCTGCGCGCCGTCGCGACCGCCCGCTCGGGCCGCTTGATCTGCCTGTTCGGCTGCGGCGGCGAACGCGATCCGGGCAAGCGTCCCGTGATGGGCCGCATCGCTGCCGACCTGGCCGACCACGTGGTCGTGTCCAGCGACAATCCGCGCACCGAATCGCCTGAAGTCATCGTCGAGCAGATCCTGGCGGGCATTCCCGACAGCGTGAGCCCTGACGTGCAGGTGGACCGCGCTCGCGCCATCATGCAGACCATCTGGGCGGCTGCGCCCGATGACGTGGTGCTGCTGGCCGGCAAGGGGCATGAAACCTACCAGGACATCGGCGGCGAGAAACTGCCCTTCGATGACCGCGAATGGGCCCGGCTGGCGCTGCTGCTGCCGCAGGTCAAGGGCGTGTCCACCGACACCCGCCGCATCGGCGCAGGCGAGCTGTTCGTCGCGTTGGTGGGCGAGAATTTCGACGCCCACAACTATCTGGATCAGGCCGAGGCGCGCGGCGCGTGCGCGGCCGTGGTGGCGCATGCCGTGCCGGACGCCAAGCTGCCGCAATTGGTGCTGGGCGATACCCGCAACGCGCTGATGCGCATCGGCGCCGCGTGGCGCGCGCGGTTCACGCTGCCCGTGGTGGCGGTGGCCGGCAGCAACGGCAAGACCACGACCAAGGAAATGATCTCGGCCATGCTGGCCGAGTGGCAGGGCGAGACGGGCCGCCTGGCGACCGCCGGCAACCTGAACAACGACATCGGCGTGCCGCTGACCCTGCTGCGCCTGCGGCCGGAGCACCGTGCGGCCGTGTTCGAGCTGGGCATGAACCACCCCGGCGAGATCGCGCAATTGGCCGCCATCGCCGCGCCCACGGTGGCGCTGGTCACCAACGCCCAGCGCGAGCACCAGGAGTTCATGCACAGCGTGGAAGCGGTGGCGCATGAGAATGGCGCCGCCATCGCGGCCTTGCCCGAGGACGGCGTCGCCGTCTATCCCGGCGACGAGCCGTATTCGGCGATCTGGGACGCCCTGGCGGAGCCGCGCCGCGTGCTGCGCTTCGGCCTGCAGCCCGGCCTGGACGTGTATGCCGAGCAGATCCTCGCGGACGTGAACGCCACGCGCTGCCGCGTGGTCACGCCGGTGGGCGTCGCCGACCTGGCGCTGCCGGTGCCGGGCCTGCACAACTTGCGCAACGCGCTGGCCGCCATCGCCAGCGCGATCGCCGCGGGGGCGCCGCTGGACGGCGCGGTGCGCGCCCTGGCTGGTTTCAGCCCGGTCGCGGGCCGCATGCAGCACAAGAGTATGAGTGACGGAACGTTGCTCATCGATGACACCTACAATGCCAACCCCGACTCGGTTCGCGTGGCCGTGGACGTCCTGGCCCGCATGGCCGGCAAGCGCGTCCTGGTGCTGGGCGACATGGGCGAGGTCGGGGACAACGGCCCCGCCATGCATGTCGAGGTGGGCAATTACGCGCGCGAGCAAGGGCTCGACGCGCTCATCACGCTAGGCGAAGCCAGCCGGGCGGCCGCGGCCGCATTCGGCGAGCGCGCGCACGCCTGCGCATCGGTAGACGAAGTGGTTGCCGCCATGCGCGGCTTGCGCCCGTCCTGCGTATTGGTAAAGGGATCGCGCTTTATGCGCATGGAGCGGGTAGTGACGGCTTTTTCGATGAATGAAGGCACGGCGGCCAAGGGGCAGGGAGAGCAGAATGCTGCTTGAAATCGCCCGCATGCTGTCTGACGATGTGCGCGCACTCGGGGTGTTCGAATACATCACCCTGCGCGCCGTTCTGGCATGCGCGACCGCGCTGTTGATCGGCCTGGTGGCCGGCCCGCGCGTGATCCGCAAACTGACCGAGATGAAGATCGGCCAGGCCGTGCGCTCCTACGGTCCGGAAACCCATCTGGTCAAGACCGGCACCCCCACCATGGGCGGTGTGCTGATCCTGATTTCCATCGCCATCAGCACCTTGCTGTGGGCGGACTGGACCAACCGCTTCGTGTGGGTGGTGCTGCTGGTGACCTTCGGCTTCGGCTGGATCGGCTGGAGGGACGACTACCGCAAAGTGGTCTATCGCGACCCCGAAGGCATGCCCGCGCGGCAGAAGTTCTTCTGGCAGGCCACCATCGGCATGGTGGCCGCGGTGTATCTGGCGTTTGCCGTGTCGGCGCCCGCAAACACCGAACTGTGGCCTCTTTTCAAGGCCTGGGTGGGCAGCGGCTTCACGATGTCCTTGCCGACGCGCGCCGATCTGATCGTGCCGTTCTTCAAGAGCGTGAGCTATCCCTTGGGCGTGCTGGGCTTCGTGGCGCTGACCTGGGCGGTCATCGTCGGCACCAGCAATGCCGTGAACCTGACCGACGGCCTGGACGGCCTGGCCATCATGCCCACCGTCATGGTGGGCAGCGCGCTGGGCATCTTCGCCTACGTGGTCGGCCGCGTGGACTATTCCAAGTATCTGCTGTTCCCCTATATCCCGGGCGCATCGGAATTGATGGTGCTGTGCGCCGCGATCGGCGGTGCCGGCCTGGCATTTTTGTGGTTCAACGCGTATCCGGCGCAGGTCTTCATGGGCGACGTCGGCGCGCTGGCGCTGGGCGGCGCATTGGGCACCATCGCGGTCATCGTGCGCCAGGAAATCGTGCTGTTCATCATGGGCGGCGTGTTCGTGGTCGAGACCCTTTCCGTGATGATCCAGGTGACTTGGTTCAAGTACACCAAGCGACGTTATGGAACAGGTAGACGCATTTTCCGCATGGCCCCGTTGCATCATCACTTTGAAGTGGGTGGCTGGAAGGAAACCCAGGTGGTCGTGCGTTTCTGGATCATCAGCATGATGCTGGTGCTGATTGGCCTCTCTACCCTGAAGTTGCGATGAATACGATGGAAACCTCCCGCGCAGACGCGCCGCTCGTCCTGATCCTCGGATTGGGCGAGACGGGTGTCGCCGCCGCTCGCTGGTGCGCCCGACTGGGCGCCCGCCTGCGCGTGGCCGACACGCGCGCCGAACCGGGCGGGCTGGCCGCGCTGCGCGAAGCGCTGGCGCAAAGCGACGTGGAATACCGCCTGGGTTGCGATGAGTCCTTCGACACGGCGCTGCTGGACGGCGTGAATCAGGTGGTGTTGAGCCCCGGCCTGGCGCCGGCGCAGGCGCCCGCGGCCGATCTGCTGCGCGAGGCCGAGGCCCGCGGCATCGAGATTGTCGGCGAGATCGAATTGTTTGCGCACGCGCTGGCCGATCTGGCCGAGACGCGCGAGTACCGCCCGCGCCTGTTGGCCGTGACCGGCACCAACGGCAAGACCACGGTCACCGCGCTGACGCGCCAACTGGTCGAGGCCAGCGGCTTGTCGGTCGTGGCGGCGGGCAACATCAGCCCTGCGGCGCTGACCGCGCTGATGGAGGCGTTGGACACCGAATCGCTGCCGCAGGTCTGGGTGCTGGAACTCTCCAGCTTCCAGCTGGAAACCACGCGCACGCTGATGGCCGACGCGGCCGTCGTGCTGAACGTCACCCAGGATCATCTGGACTGGCATGGCAGCATGCAAGCCTACGCGCAAGCCAAGGCTCGTCTGCTGAAGATGGCCCGCGTGGCCATCGTCAACCGCGACGATCGGTACACCGTGGACATGGTCGCCACCCTGAACGCGCTGAACGTGCGCAGCTTCGGCCGCGACGTGCCGGAGCTGGTCGGCGACATGGGCCTGGAGCTGGGCCAGGGCGTGGCCTGGCTGGTGGCCTGCGAACCCAATGATTTCGATGAACCGGCGCCGCCGGTGCGCCGCAAGAAGGATGCGCCCGAGCCGGTGCGCGCCAAGGGTCGCATGAGCCGCCTGATGCCGGTGGACGCCTTGCGCATCCGCGGCATCCACAATGCCTTGAATGCGCTGGCCGCGCTGCAGCTGGCGCGCTGTCTGGACCTGGGTTGGGGCGCCATGCTGCGCGCGCTGCGCGAATACACGGGCGAACCGCATCGCGCCGCCTTCGTGCGCACGATCGGCGGCGTTGACTACATCAATGACAGCAAGGGCACCAACGTGGGCGCCACCGTCGCCGCGCTGGAAGGCCTGGGCCAGCAAGTGGTGCTGATCGCGGGCGGCCTGGGCAAGGGCCAGGACTTTTCGCCGCTGATCCCGGGCGTGGCGCAACATGCGCGCGCCGTGATGCTGATCGGCCAGGACGGCCCCGAGATCGCCCGCGTGCTGGCGCCGACCGGGGTGCAGTGCGTCATGGCTGAAACCCTGCGCGACGCGGTGCGCGGCGCGGCCGAACTGGCCCAGCCGGGCGACGCCGTGCTGCTGTCGCCCGCCTGCGCCAGCATGGACATGTTCCGTAACTATCCGCATCGCGGACAGGTGTTCGTGGAAGAGGTCGAAGACCTGGCCCGCGACCGTGGAGAGATCGCATGAGCCTGATCGCCGATCTCACCGCCAGCGTCAATGCCGTACGGCCCGGCCGTACCCGCATGCGCAATTTCGATCTGCCGCTGGTCATCGCGGCGTCGACCTTGCTGCTGCTCGGCTTGCTGATGGTGTATTCGGCGTCGATCGCGCTGGCCGACGGCCCGCGCTACGCATCTTATGGCCGCTACTACTTCGTGATCCGCCATGGCCTGTTCGTCAGCGCCGGGCTGCTTGGCGCCGCCGTGGTGCTGGCGGTGCCGATCCGCGTGTGGCAGCGCCTGGCGGTGCCGCTGTTCGTGGTGGCCATCGTGCTGCTGGTGGCGGTGTTGATCCCCGGCATCGGCCGCGAGGTCAACGGCGCGCACCGCTGGATCCCGTTGGGCCCGCTGAACTTCCAGCCCTCCGAACTGATGAAGCTGGCCGCGCTGCTCTACGCCGCCGATTACACCGTGCGCAAGCAGGAGCACATGCAGGCGTTCGCGCGCGGCTTCCTGCCGATGGCGTTCGCGCTGGCCGGCGTCGGCATGCTGCTGCTGCTCGAGCCCGACCTGGGCGCCTTCATGGTGATCGTGGCGATCGCCATCGGCATCCTGTTCCTGGGCGGCATCAACGGCAAGTACTTCAGCAGCCTGCTGGCCGTGCTGGTGGGCACCTTCCTGATGTTGATCTGGCTGTCGCCGTGGCGCCGGGCGCGGTTGTTCGCGTATCTGGATCCCTGGAACGAAGACAATGCCTACGGCAGCGCCTATCAGCTGTCGCATTCGCTGATTGCCCTGGGCCGCGGCGAATGGCTGGGCGTGGGGCTGGGCGCCAGCGTCGAGAAGCTGCATTACCTGCCCGAAGCGCATACCGACTTCCTGATGGCGGTGGTGGGCGAGGAACTGGGCTTTGCCGGCGTGATGCTGGTCATCACCCTGTTTGCCATCATCGTCTACCGCGGCTTCGACATCGGCCGCCAGGCCATCGCCATGGAACGCACCTTCGCGGGCCTGGTGGCGCATGGCGTGGCGATGTGGTTCGGCGTGCAGTCGTTCATCAATATGGGCGTCTGCCTGGGCCTGTTGCCGACCAAGGGCCTGACCCTGCCGCTGATGAGCTATGGCGGTTCGGGCATTGTGATGAATCTGTGCGCGCTGGCGATGCTGATACGGGTCGACGTGGAAAACCGCGTCATGATGCGTGGAGGGCGGGTATGACGGCCTCTCGCACCATCCTGATCATGGCTGGCGGCACCGGCGGCCACATCATGCCGGGGCTGGCCGTGGCCGACGTGCTGCGCGAGCGCGGCTGGCGCGTGCTGTGGCTGGGCAACCCCGAAAAGATGGAAGGCCGGCTGGTGCCGCCGCGCGGCATCGAACTGGTGCCGCTGCGTTTCCAGGGCGTGCGCGGCAAGGGCGCTTCGGCGCTGCTGAAGCTGCCGTTCCTGCTGCTGCGCGCATTCGGGCAAGCCTGGTCGCGCTTGTCCGACGTGCGGCCCGACGTGGTGCTGGGCATGGGCGGCTATGTGGCGTTCCCGGGGGGCGTCATTGCGGCGCTGCGCGGCACGCCGCTGGTCGTGCATGAACAGAATGCCGTGGCCGGCACCGCGAACAAGTGGCTGGCCAGGATGGCCCGCCGCGTGCTCAGCGGTTTTCCCGGGGTGCTGCCCAAGGGCGAGGCCATGGGCAACCCGGTGCGCGCGGACCTGTGTGCGTTGCCGGACCCGGCGGCGCGCTATGCCCGCCGCAGCGGTCCGCTGCGCCTGCTGGTCGTGGGCGGCAGCCTGGGCGCCCAGGCGTTGAATACCACGCTGCCGCAAGCGCTGGCGCTATTGCCGCAGGAAAGCCGGCCGATGGTGGTGCACCAGGCCGGCGAGCAACATTTGCCCGCGCTGCAGCAGGCCTACGCCCAGGCGGGCGTGGAAGCCGACTGCCGCGCATTCATCGATGACATGGCAGGCGCCATGGGCGATGCCGACCTGCTGATCTGCCGCGCGGGCGCCATGACGGTGTCGGAAGTGGCCGCGGCAGGCGTGGCGGCCTTGTTCGTGCCGTTCCCGCATGCCATCGACGACCACCAGACCGCCAACGCGCGCTTCCTGAGCGACGCGCAGGCCGCCTGGCTGCAGCCGCAGACCGCCCTGACGCCCGAGTGGCTGGCGCAGTGGCTGGGCCAGCGCTCCCGACAAGAACTTCAAGCCGTGGCCGAACGGGCCCGCGCGCATGCGCGTCCCGAAGCCGCGGCCCATATCGCCGACGTCTGTGAACAAGCAGCGGGGCGCGCATCATGAAACATAGAATTCAACACATCCATTTCGTAGGCATAGGCGGCTCGGGCATGAGCGGCATTGCCGAGGTGCTGCTCAACCTGGGCTACACCATCAGCGGTTCCGACCTGAACGAGTCGGCGGTGACGCGCCGCCTGGCCGGCCTGGGCATGAAGATCGCCATAGGCCATGTGGCCAGCAACGTCACCGGCGCCGCCGCCATCGTTACGTCCACTGCCGTGGCGGGCGACAACCCCGAAGTGATCGCCGCCCGCGCGGCGCGCATTCCGGTGGTGCCGCGCGCCCTCATGCTGGCCGAGCTGATGCGCCTGAAGCGCGGCATCGCTGTCGCCGGCACGCACGGCAAGACGACCACGACCAGCCTGGTGGCCAGCGTGCTCGCCGCCGGCGACCTGGATCCGACCTTCGTGATCGGCGGCCGCCTGAATTCGGCCGGCGCCAATGCGCGCCTGGGGCAGGGCGACTACATCGTGGTCGAGGCCGACGAATCCGACGCCTCGTTCCTGAATCTGCTGCCGGTGATGGCCATCGTGACCAATATCGATGCCGATCACATGGACACCTACGGCCACGACGTGGCGCGCCTGAAGAGCGCCTTCATCGAATTCACGCAGCGCCTGCCGTTCTACGGCAGCGCCGTGCTGTGTTCGGACGACGCCAATGTGCGCGAGATCATGCCCTTCGTGTCGCGGCCCATCACGACCTACGGCCTGAACGAAGAGGCGCAAGTGCGCGCCTATGAAGTGCAGCCGGAAGGCACGCGCATGCGTTTCAACGTGCAGCGCACGCACCGCGGCACCCTGTTGCCGCCCCTGCAGGTCGAACTGAACCTGCCGGGCCTGCACAACGTGCGTAACGCACTGGCCGCGATCGCCGTGGCGACCGAGCTGGGCGTGGCCGACGAGGCCATCTGCGAGGCGCTGTCCTCGTTCAGGGGCGTGGGCCGCCGCTTCACGCAGACGGGCGAATTCCCGGTGCCGGCCAATCATGGCGGCGGCACCTTCACCGTGATCGACGACTACGGCCATCACCCGGTGGAAATGGCCGCCACGCTGGCCGCCGCGCGCGGCGCCTGGCCCGACCGCCGCATCGTGCTGGCCTTCCAGCCGCACCGCTATACGCGGACCCGCGACTGCTTCGAGGATTTCGTGCGCGTGCTGGGCACGGCCGACGCCGTGCTGCTGACCGAGGTCTATGCCGCGGGCGAGCCGCCGCTGGTGGCGGCCGACGGCCGGGCCTTGTCGCGCGCCCTGCGCGTGGCCGGCAAGGTCGAGCCGGTGTTCGTCGAGGACGTGGCGGAACTGCCGCAGGCCGTGGTGGATTTCGTGCGCGACGGCGACGTGGTGATTGTTATGGGAGCGGGTTCGATCAGCAAGGTCCCCGCCCAAGTTGGAGAACTGGCATGAGCACGCAATTCGGCAAGGTAGGTGTGTTGTACGGCGGACGTTCCGCCGAGCGCGAAGTGTCCCTGATGTCGGGCGCCGGCGTGCATCAGGCGCTAGCCAGTGCCGGTGTCGACGCGCACCTGTTCGACACGGGCGAGCGCAGCTTGTCCGAGCTGGCCGCGCAGGGCTTTGACCGCGTGTTCATCGCCTTGCATGGCCGCTATGGCGAAGACGGCACGATCCAGGGCGCCCTGGAACTGCTGGGCATCCCCTACACCGGCAGCGGCCCGCTGGCCTCCGCATTGGCCATGGACAAGACCATGACCAAGCGCGTCTGGCTGCAGCACGGCCTGCCCACGCCTGATTTTGAATTGCTGGACGCCGACACCGAACTGCGCCTGGTGCCGGACCGCCTGAGCCTGCCGCTGATCATCAAGCCACCGCACGAAGGTTCGACCGTGGGCATTACCAAGGTGGTGGGCTATTCCGACATGAAGGAAGCCTACGCCGCGGCCGCGCGTTTCGACGCCGAAGTGCTGGCCGAGCAGTTCATCACCGGCCGCGAGCTGACCGTGGCGGTGCTGGGCGCAGGCAAGACCGCGCGCGCGCTGCCCGTCATCGAGATCGCCGCGCCCGGCGGCAACTACGACTACGAGCACAAGTACTTCTCCGACGACACGCAGTACTTCTGCCCGGCCACGCTGCCGCCCGAAGTGGCCGCGGAAGTCGCCGAGATCGCGGTCAAGGCTTACCAGGCGCTGGGCTGCGAAGGCTGGGGCCGCGCCGACTTCATCCTCGACCGCGACAACCGGCCGTGGCTGCTGGAAATGAATACCTCGCCTGGCATGACCAGTCATTCACTCGTTCCCATGGCCGCCAAGGCGGTGGGAATCAGCTACGCCGAACTGTGCGTGGCGATCTTGTCCGAGGCTGCGTGCAAAGTGCACAGCCCGGCCCGCAACGCTTGACCCGGATACTCTGTGTGGAACGACGCTCGCACCACCAACCTGATCGCCAACACGCTGGCCGTGCTGGCGGTTTGCGCCATGCTCGTCGCGGGCGTGGTGTGGGTGGCGCAACGCCCGTTCTTCACGCTGCAGGCCATCGAGCTGGAATCGATGCCGGACACCGAGTTGCACTACGTGTCCACGGGGGCGGTGCGATCGGCGATCGCGGGCCGCTTCAAGGGCAATTTCTTCACGGTGGACCTGGACGACGCGCGCGAGATCTTCGAATCGGTGCCGTGGGTACGCCATGCCACCGTGCGCCGCATTTGGCCCAATGTGCTGCGCGTGCGGATCGAGGAACAGCAGCCCCTGGCGCTGTGGAACGAGAACCAGATGATCAACACCTGGGGCGAGGCGTTCACGGCCAACACGGGCGAGGTGGACGACGAGACCGTGCTGCCGCAGTTCTCCGGTCCGGAGGGCTCCGAGTCGCTGGTCGTGCAGCGCTACGCCGAATTGGCGCGCTGGTTCGCTCCGCTGGACATGCACGTCACGCAGTTGGACCTGAGTCCGCGCTACGCCTGGCGCGTGGTGCTGTCCAACGGCATGTCGCTGGACCTGGGCCGCGATCCGGGCGCCGACGCGCCGGATCCGCATGGCCTGCCGGGCGCCTTGCCGTTCGCGGCTCGCATTCAACGTTTTGTGCAGGCGTGGCCCGCCGTGGCGGGGCGCCTGGAAGGGCGCACCGTGACGCAGGCCGATTTGCGCTATCCCAATGGTTTCGCCCTGGCGCTGGCTCCGTTGCCGCCGTCGGAAACCAAATCCAAATCCATACCGAAACCTCCCAAGAAACGCTAACGCCATGACCCGTGACATCAAGGACCTTATCGTCGCCCTCGATATCGGCACCAGCAAGGTGGTGGCTGTGGTGGCTGAAATTTTGCCTGAAGGGCGATTCGAAGTGCTCGGCCTGGGCCAGCACGAATCGCGCGGCATGCGCAAGGGCGTGGTCGTCAACATCGAGACCACTGTGAATTCCATTCAGCGCGCGCTTGAAGAAGCCGAGCTGATGGCAGATTGCAAGATTCGCGACGTCTACACCGGCATTGCCGGCAGCCATATCCGCAGCTTCAATTCCAGCGGCATGGTCGCTGTGAAAGACAAAGAAGTCACCGCCACCGACGTTGCCCGCGTCATCGAGACCGCCAAGGCGGTGAACATCCCGACCGACCAGCAGGTGCTGCACGTGCTGACGCAGGAGTTCATCGTCGACGGCCAGGAAGACATCCGCGAGCCCATCGGCATGAGCGGCCTGCGCCTGGAAGTGCGCGTGCATATCGTGACGGGCGCGGTCAGCGCGGCCCAGAACATCGTGAAGTGCGTGCGCCGCTGCGGCCTGGAAGTGCAGGACCTGATCCTGCAGCCCCTGGCCTCCAGCCTGGCCGTGCTGACCGCCGATGAAAAGGAACTCGGCGTCGTGCTGGTCGACATCGGCGGCGGCACCACCGACGTGGCCATCTTCACCGGCGGCGCGATCCGCCATACCGCCGTGCTGCCGATCGCCGGCGACCAGATCACCAATGACATCGCCGCGATGCTGCGCACGCCCACGCCCGATGCCGAGGAAATCAAGCTGC
>JALDYL010000328.1:0-4471 GCA_032153965.1 Achromobacter sp.
CGGTGCGGCGCAGGGCGGCCAGGTAGGCGCATTCGGGTTCGATCACCATGCGCAGCTCCAGGCCTTCCAGGATGTGGCCGACGCGGCGCGCCGGGTCGACCGCGGGCATGCCGCCCATCAGGTCCGGCTTGGCGCGCACATAGGTGCCCGAACCGCGGATGGATTCCACCAGATGGTCTTCGCGCAGCCGGTCCAGTGCCTGGCGCACCACCGGCCGCGAGACTTCGAACAGGGCGGCCAGCTCGAGTTCCGTGGGCAGCTTGTTGCCGGGCGCGATCTTGCCGGTGGCGATGGCATAGAACAGGCTTTCGTAGACGCGTTCGGCAAAGCGTTCGGCGCGCACGTAGCCCAGGCCCGAGGCCACTTCCGCCAGCACGTCCAGTTCGGGACGGGGGCGGTCCATCGCCACTAACAGCGATTCAAGCTGCGGGTCACGCACATTGCTCATCGGCGCTCCTGATCTGTATTGCCGGGATTGTCAGTCGCCATGACAAATCCACGGTGCTGTTAAGCCGCTGAATTATTAGGGATTACCCCGAGTGTTCAGAAAATATCCTGACTCTTGGGACAAAAGCTGTCAATTCAATTGACAAGTTGCGCGCCGCTCCCGTACCTTGACCCGAAACCAAAACGCAACTCGCGCGCGACGCCATATTCCCGCAACCGGCCGTCCGGCCGCTACTTTACTCCGCACATCGTGACTCAGAAGAACTTTATCGCCAACCAATGGGTGGAAGCCGCCACCGGCGCAACCATTCCCGTCCTGAACCCGTCCGATGGCGCGGCTTTCGAGGCAATCGCGCGTTCGACCGCCGAGGATGTGGACCGTGCCGTGACCGCGGCCCGCGAGGCTTTCGAAGGCGAGTGGGGCCAGATGGCGCCCGCCGCGCGCAGCCGCCTCCTGATGCGCATCGCCTTCGCGCTGCTGGAGCGCCAGGAAGAGTTGGCGCAGCTGGAATCGGCCGACACCGGCAAGCCCATCAAGCAGGCGCGCGCCGATGCCGCCGCCGTGGCCCGCTACTTCGAGTTCTATGCCGGCGCGGTCGACAAGCTGCACGGCGAGACCATTCCCTACACCCCGGGCTTCACCGTGCTGACGGTGCGCGAAGCGCACGGCGTCACCGGCCACATCGTGCCCTGGAACTATCCGCTGCAGATCTTCGGCCGCAGTGTGGGAGCGGCCCTGGCTGCCGGCAACGCCTGCGTGGTCAAGCCGGCGGAAGACGCCTGCCTGTCGCTCTTGAAGCTGGCGGAGATCGCCGCCGAAGTCGGCCTGCCGGCCGGCGCCCTGAACATCTGCACGGGCTATGGCCATGAAGCCGGCGCGGCGCTGTCCGCCCACCCGGGCATCGACCATATCTCGTTCACCGGTTCGCCGCAGACGGGCAAGATGGTGGCGCATGCCGCCGCCGAGAACCACGTGCCGGTCACGCTGGAACTGGGCGGCAAGTCGCCCCAGATCGTGTTCGACGACGCCGACCTGGACGCCGCCATGCCGGTGCTGCTGGCCGCCATCATCCAGAACGCGGGCCAGACCTGCTCGGCCGGCAGCCGCGTGCTGATCCAGCGCGGCGTGTACGAGACGGTACTCCAGCGCCTGTCGGACGCGTTCTCGGCCACCGTCACCGGTCCGGCCGCGGCCGACCTGGACGTGGGGCCCCTGATCAACGCGCGCCAGCAGGACCGCGTGCGCGGCTTCCTGGCTGAAGCCGAGGCCGAAGGCATGAAGGTCGCGGCCCGCGGCAAGTTGCAGGAAGGCACGCCCGAGGCTGGCTTCTACCAGCCGCCCGTGCTGTTCCGCGACGTGCCGCCCAATAGCCGCCTGGCGCAGGAGGAAGTCTTCGGCCCGGTGCTGGCCGCCATGGTGTTCGACACCGAGGAAGAGGCGCTGGCCATCGCCAACGGCACGCTGTACGGCCTGGTGGCCGGCGTCTGGACCCGCGACGGCGGCCGCCAGTTGCGCCTGGCGCGCAAGCTGCGCGCCGGCCAGGTGTTCATCAACAACTACGGCGCTGGCGGCGGCGTGGAGCTGCCGTTTGGCGGTTCGCGCCAGTCGGGCTACGGCCGCGAGAAGGGCTTTGAAGCGCTGTACGGCTTCACCACCCTGAAGACGATCGCCATCCGCCACTGATCCCGGCTTGCGGGCGGCCCGGCCCCTGGCAAAATATCGGTTAACGTTGATGTTTTGCTTCAGGGGCGCCGCCCCACATTCAGGATCCGTATGTTCACCGGTATTGTTCAAGGCACCGCGAAGATCGCCAAGATCGCGGATCGCGAAGGCCTGCGCACTTTCACGCTGGATTTCCCCCCTGGTTTTTGCGTGGACCTGGCCATCGGCGCCAGCGTGTCCACCGATGGCGTCTGCCTGACCGTGACGGAAATCCTGTCCGAGAACCAGGCCACCTTCGACGTCATGCTGCAAAGCCTGGCCATCACCACCCTGGGCAGCTACCAGGAGGGCGACCGCGCCAACGTCGAGCGGGCCGCCAAGGACGGCGCCGAGATCGGCGGCCATCCCTTGTCCGGACACGTGGATTTCACCTCTGAAGTGGTGATGGTGAAGTCGTCCGACACCAACCGCCTGATGCGCTTCAGCATCCCCGAGGCCTTCCGCAAGTACGTCTTCGCCAAAGGCTATATCGCCATCAACGGCGCCAGCCTGACCGTATCGGAAGTCAACCGCGCCGAGGGCTGGTTCGAGGTCTGGCTGATTCCGGAAACCCGCCGCATGACGGTGTTCGAGGACAAGCAGGTGGGCGATTTCGTCAATATCGAAATCGAACGCAGCACCCAGGTGGTGGTCGATACCGTGCGCGAAACCGTGCAGGAAAGCCTGGGCAGGCTGCAGCCGCTGCTGGAAGCGATCCTGAAGGAAAAAGGGTTGACGCTGGAAGACTTCGTCAGTCCGCAGGGCAAGCTGAAGTAGCCCATCGCGCAGGGGCGGGCGTAGCCCCGCCCTCAGCCGGAAAGCCGGGCGGAAGTCAGATTGGTCAGCACACCGTTTTCCAGGACAGCCATCGTCAACTTGTCTACGGTGCCGCGGATTTCGAGTCCGTTGCGGTTCAGTTCATCGCACAGCGATTTCATCAGCGCGCGGTTGGTGGAGGCGCCCAGGGTGATGTGCGGCACATAGGGGATGTCCAGGCGCAAGGTCGGGGCCAGCACCTGGCGGTACAGGGCGTCGTGCAGGCGCGCGAGCTGGCTATGGCCGTCGTCGGGGACCAGGTAGGCGTAGGCGTGCGCCGGGTCGGCGCCCAGCATGGCATAGCGGCATACGAAGTCTATCGGGCCATGCAGGCGGGCAACCTCTTCGAGGTGCAGCTGGTAGGCCTGTTCATCGATGCCCGCGCAACCGAACGCCATGGTGAAGTGCGCCTGCACCAGCGGATGCTGGCCGTCATGCTGGCGCCGGAACTCCTCGATGAACGCAGAGTCCGGCGCGCTTAGGCGCGGATAGGCGAGCGTGTGAAGTTTCTTCATGCCGCCAGTCTGCCATTGCGGTGCGCGAAAGCAAACCCCGCCGGCGCGCGGCGGGGCGGCGCTCAGTAAGAGAACGCCTTGCCTTGCGGGCGCACGCGGATGCCGGGTTGCAGCCGGGTCCAGGGCAGGTCGGCCGGGTCGGCCTGCATCGGGCCGGGCGCCTTGGCCACCAGCACTTCGTGGGCGATGGGCTGGAAGTCCGCGCGGAAATGCACGGAACTCTTCACCACCAGGATGGCCATTTCCTCGGGCTGCACGCCGCCGACGCGGAACAGGTTGCGGTCCAGCATCTGCGACTTGGTGGCGCTGACCACCACCCGCACGCCGCCGATGCGCAGGCCGGCCACGGCTTCCAGGTCCACGTCCATGCCGTTCATCATCGGCCCGTCAAAGCGCAGCTTGCCGGGCGACAGGGTTTCGACCACGAATTCGCCTTCGAAGGCCGAATCGCCGGCCACGCCGGATTGGCCGCCCAGGCTCAGCCGGACCTTGCCGCCGATGCCGGCCGCCGTGGCCTGGCGCACCGCCTCGGGGTCGTAGAACAGCCCCAGCGCGGCGTTCTGGGCGTCGGCCTGCACCAGCGCGCGCAGCATGCCGGTGGTGTTGGCGTCGCCGCCCGCGCCCGGATTGTCCTGCGTGTCGGCGATGACCACCGGACGCGACGCGCCCGCGGCCAGCGCCTGCGCGCGGCGCACGGCCTCGGACGGTTCGAGGAAGTCGGGCGACCATTGCGGTTCCAGTTCCAGCACGCGTTGGTACAGGGTTTCGGTCACCCGTTCGACCGCCGCCGCGTCGGTGCCATAGGCCCAGACCACCGGGCCGCACTCGGGGAAGTCCGCCGCCGGAAAGCCGGGCGCGAACGAGATGGAGGCCACGCCCGGGGTCTGCTCCAGGCTTTCCAGCAGTTCGTACACGCCTTTGGACGGTTGCAGCATGGTGCACATGCCGTTGATCGGAATCAGGAAGGGCAGGCGGCGCTCGCTGCGGCTCC
>JALDYL010000329.1:0-4447 GCA_032153965.1 Achromobacter sp.
GGTTGATTGCTGTCGGTCATGATGTATTCAGGTAGACAATTTCATCGAAACGGCGTCAAAGCGCCTGCGCGGACGACATCAGCTGCGTATCGGCGACATGCGCGCGCAACTGGGTCCGCACCGCATCCAGCGTGGCGGCGTCCTGCCCGCGCTTGGGGATGATCACGCCTTGCAAGGTGCCGAGAATGACATAGAGATGTTGCGGGGTTTCCTCGACCCGCCGCACATCGGACCAGTCCATGCGTCCGGAGGCGGTGGCGGTGGTATCCGTGATGCCGTCGGGGCCGAAATCCAGCTGATGACGGCCCAGGAACAGCTCGTCGGGCTGCCTTTTCAGCATGCGGCGCGTGTTCATCCTGACCAGCGACGGCAGGACGTACTCGTAGGCCAGCGCAAGTAGCGCCAGGATGCCCAGGCCCACCGCCAGCCCCTGGAAGTACACGGGCAGGATCCGCCCCCAGTTCGGCGCCTTGCCGTCCCAGGTCTGCCAGATCAGGTAGGCCAGCAAGGCCACGATCATCAGGACCGCGAAACGCAGATGCGAGCGGTAGCGGCGGCGGCGCAGCTCCGGCCGCTTGTACACATAAGCGGCGAAGTCGGCATAGTCGTCGGCCGTCATCTGGACGTCCATGCGGGCCGAGCCGGGCGCGGACCCGGCCATCAGATGTCCAGCTCCGCCAGGTTGCCCTTCTCTTCGATCCAGGCGCGGCGCTGCGAGGACTCGCCCTTGCCCATCAGCATGTCGAACATGCGGGTGGTGTCCTCGGGCGTCAGGTCGCCATAGCCCACGGGCAGCAGGCGGCGCGTGTCCGGGTTCATGGTGGTTTCCCAGAGTTGCTCGGGGTTCATTTCGCCCAGGCCCTTGAAGCGGCTGACGGCCCAGGCGCCTTCACGCACGCCTTCCTTGCGCAGCTTGTCCTGCGCGGCCTCGAGCTCGCCTTCGTCCAGGCAGTAGATCTTGCGCGCCGGACGCTTGCCCTGCGCCGGCACGTCCAGGCGGAACAGCGGCGGCTTGGCGACGAACACGTTGCCGGCTTCGACCAGCTTGGGGAAGTGCTTGTAGAACAGCGTCAGCAGCAGCACCTGGATGTGCGAACCGTCGACGTCCGCATCCGACAGGATGCAGATGCGGCCGTAGCGCAGGCCCGACAGGTCCGGCGTATCGCCAGGGCCGTGGGGGTCCACGCCGATGGCGACGGAAATGTCATGGATTTCGTTGTTGGCGAAGAGCCGGTCGCGGTCCACCTCCCAGGAATTGAGCACCTTGCCGCGCAGCGGCAGGATGGCCTGGAATTCCTTGTCGCGGCCCATCTTGGCCGAACCGCCCGCGGAATCGCCCTCGACCAGGAAGACTTCGGTGCGGGTCGCGTCGCTGGACTCGCAATCGGTCAGCTTGCCCGGCAGCACGGCCACGCCCGAGCTCTTGCGCTTTTCGACCTTCTGGGCCGAGCGTTGGCGCGCCTGGGCCTGGCGGATGGCCAGTTCGGCCAGCTTCTTGCCGTACTCGACGTTGCTGTGCAGCCACAGGTCCAGCGCGCTCTTGGAAAAGCCGCCGACCAGGCGCACCGCATCGCGGCTGTTCAGGCGTTCCTTGATCTGGCCCTGGAACTGCGGGTCCAGCACCTTGGCCGACAGCACGAAGCTGGCGCGCGCGAACACGTCTTCTGGCAGCAGCTTGACGCCCTTGGGCAGCAGGCTGTGCAGTTCGGCGAAACCCTTGACCGCGCTGAACAGGCCTTCGCGCAGACCGGATTCATGGGTGCCGCCGGCGGGCGTGGGGATCAGGTTCACGTAGGACTCGCGCACGGCGTTGCCGTCCTCGGTCCAGGCCACCACCCACTGGGCGCCCTCGCCTTCGGCGAAGTTCTCGTGGTCGGCCCCGGCGTACTGTTCGCCTTCGAAGAACGGCACCATCAGCTCCGCCCCGGCCAGCGCCTCGGACAGATAGCCGCGTAGGCCGTCCTGGTACTGCCAGGTCTTGGTGTCGCCGGTCTTCTCGTTGACCAGGGACACTTTGACCCCCGGCAGCAGCACGGCCTTGCTGCGCAAGAGGTGCGTCAGCTCGCCCAGCGGAATGTTGGGGCTGTCGAAATACTTGGCGTCCGGCCACACGCGCACGCGGGTGCCAGACTTTTTGCGGCCGCCCTGGTCGTAGGGCGCCAGGGGCTCGGCCACGTCGCCGCCCTTGAACACCAGGCGGTTGACGGCGCCGTCGCGCCACACCACCACCTCCAGGCGCGTGGCCAGGGCGTTGGTGACGGACACGCCCACGCCGTGCAGGCCGCCGGAGAAGGCGTAGGCGCCGCCGCCCGCCTTGTCGAACTTGCCGCCGGCGTGCAGGCGCGTGAACACCAGCTCCACCACGGGAGCGTGTTCTTCGGGATGCAGGCCGACGGGAATGCCGCGCCCGTCGTCCTCGACGGAAACGCTGCCGTCGATGTGCAGCGTGACCTGGATCTGCTTGCCGTAGCCGGCCAATGCCTCGTCTGCGGCGTTATCAATGACCTCCTGCACAACGTGCAGGGGGTTTTCGGTTCGGGTGTACATGCCCGGGCGCTGGCGCACGGGCTCCAGTCCCTTCAGGACGCGAATGGACGCCTCGGTGTAACGTGGAGTGGCCAAGTTATCCCCAACATCTGTGGAAAAAAACCGACATTTTACGGATAAGCCTAGATTCTGCGCGGCTCCCAGTGGGATGAGCACGACCTGAGCAGCTCCAAATTCGGTAGGATGATGACAGTCACAGCCAGCGCATCGGGTCGGTACGGCCCGAATCGCGACAACTGCGCCGCAACATCCTACACAAATCCTGCAACTCCTGTTGTTATTAACAGTGGTATGCCTGGTGTTATTGACAGTGGTATGCTTGAGGCCATCCACAAACAAGAACAACGCAAGGCGCGTCCCTTTTACGCGCCTTTTGCTGCCGAACCGAGAATCACCATCATGAGCGACCAAATCAAGAACGTCAGTGACGCAAGCTTCGATGCCGATGTGTTGAAATCCGGCCAGCCGGTGCTGGTGGACTACTGGGCTGCCTGGTGTGGCCCTTGCAAGATGATTGCCCCGATCCTGGAAGAAGTCGCCACGGAGTACGCTGGCCGCCTGACGATCGCCAAGCTGAATGTCGACGAAAACCAGGGTACCGCCACCAAATACGGCATCCGCGGCATTCCTACCCTTATGCTCTTTAAAGACGGCCAAGCTGCCGCCACCAAGGTTGGCGCGCTGTCGAAGTCGCAACTGACCGCATTCCTGGACGGCGCGCTGTAAGCCGCGTGCCGTGAACGAAGGCGCCGCCCTCGGGGCGGCGCTCATTCAATACCGCGTGTGCCCGTCCGTGGCGCGCCGCCAGAACTCTCCTTCACTCTCCCCCAAAATCCCACCGCGATGCACCTCAACGAACTGAAGGCGCTGCATGTCTCGCAGCTGCTGGAAATGGCCGCCGGCCTGGAAATCGAGAACGCCAACCGCCTGCGCAAGCAGGAGCTGATGTTCGCCATCATGAAACGGCGCGCCAAGCAAGGCGAGCAGATCTTCGGCGACGGCGTCCTCGAAGTCCTGCCCGACGGCTTCGGCTTCCTGCGCTCGCCCGAGACTTCGTATCTGGCCAGCACGGACGACATCTACATCTCGCCCTCGCAGATCCGCCGCTTCAACCTGCACACCGGCGACTCCATCGAAGGCGAAGTGCGCACGCCCAAGGACGGCGAGCGCTATTTCGCCCTGGTGAAGGTAGACAAGGTCAACGGCGTGGCGCCGGAAGCGATCAAGCATCGCATCATGTTCGAAAACCTGACGCCGCTGCACCCGAACCGCAACATGCGCCTGGAACGCGACATCAAGAGCGAGGAAAACCTCACTGGCCGCATTCTTGACGTCTTCGCCCCCATCGGCATGGGCCAGCGCGGCCTGATCGTCGCCAGCCCCAAGTCCGGCAAGACGGTGATGATGCAGCACATTGCGCACGCCATCACCACCAACTACCCCGACGCGGTCATGATCGTCCTGCTGGTCGACGAACGCCCCGAGGAAGTGACCGAAATGCAGCGCACGGTGCGCGGCGAAGTGGTGGCCTCGACCTTCGACGAGCCCGCCACCCGCCACGTGCAAGTGGCCGAAATGGTCATCGAAAAGGCCAAGCGCCTGGTCGAAATGAAGAAAGACGTCGTGATCCTGCTGGACTCGATCACCCGTCTGGCCCGCGCCTACAACACCGTGGTGCCGGCCTCCGGCAAGGTGCTGACCGGCGGCGTGGACGCCAACGCGCTGCAACGCCCCAAGCGCTTCTTCGGCGCGGCCCGCAACCTGGAAGAAGGCGGTTCGCTGACCATTCTGGGCACGGCGCTGATCGAAACCGGCAGCCGCATGGATGAAGTCATCTATGAAGAATTCAAGGGCACCGGCAACTCCGAAGTCCACCTCGAGCGCCGCCTGGCTGAAAAGC
>JALDYL010000077.1:0-21802 GCA_032153965.1 Achromobacter sp.
GGCAAGTTCGATCCTGCCGTCGGCATCCAGCAATCGAAGGCGCCGGGCAAGCGCAGCTTCACGCAGGTGTTCGGCCAGTGGCTGTGCGACATGGCTGAACAGGACCCGCGCCTGGTCGCCATCACGCCCGCCATGCGCGAGGGCAGTGGCCTGGTGGAATTCGAGAAGCGCTTTCCCCAGCGCTATTTCGACGTGGGCATCGCCGAGCAGCACGCCGTGACGTTCGCCGCGGGCATCGCCTGCGAAGGGCAGAAGCCCGTGGTCGCGATCTACTCCACCTTCATGCAGCGCGGCTACGACCAGTTCGTCCATGACGTCGCCCTGCAGAACCTGGACGTGACCTTCGCGCTGGACCGCGCCGGCCTGGTGGGCGCGGACGGCGCCACGCATGCCGGCAACTACGACATCGCCTTCCTGCGCTGCGTGCCCAACATGGTCGTGGCCACGCCTTCGGACGAAAACGAAACGCGGCTGCTGCTGTCGACCTGTTATCAGTATCCCGGCCCGGCGTCGGTGCGCTATGCGCGCGGCGCGGGTTGCGGCGCCGCCGAAGCGCCCGGCCTGGACACGGTTGAACTTGGCCGCGGCGTGGTGCGCCGCGAGGGCCGCAAGATTGCCATCCTGGGTTTCGGCATGCTGGTCCAGGCGGCGTTGGGCGCGGCCGAAAAGCTCGACGCCACCGTGGCCGACATGCGCTTCGTCAAACCGATAGACCGCGAGCTGATCCTCGACCTGGCCAGCCGCCACGACGCGCTGGTCACGCTGGAAGACGCTTCCATCATGGGCGGCGCGGGCAGCGCGGTGCTGGAAACACTGAGTTCGGCCGGGATCGCGATCCCGGTGCTGCAGCTGGGCCTGCCCGACGAGTTCATCGACCACGGCGAGCAATCGGCGCTGTGGGCCGGCGTCGGACTGGACGCGGCCGGCATCGAAAGCTCGATCCGAGCCCGCTACGCCGACCTGCTGGCCTGATTGCGCAGCGATTCCTGCGGGCTTTGCCCGCAGGAATGAAACACACTGTTCCGGCCCCGCCAACCTACGAATAAAAGGGTTTTCCCTGGCGCTTGGCGGACTATGGGCGATAATGGCCCCCTCTCAAAGATTCCTAGGCCCGTGCGTTTTCACGACTGACTGCCTAGACAGGTAAGCCGAAATGAATTCTCCGATCGACCCCGCCCTCGTGATGCCCGACGTCCAGAGTTCGGCGGACACCCGGCACATCCCGATTCAGCGGGTGGGCATCCGTGGCGTGCGCCACCCCATGTTGATTGAAAGCGGCGACGGCTCGCCCCAGGGCACCGTGGCCAACTGGACGCTGACCGTGGCGCTGCCGCCCGAAGAAAAGGGGACGCATATGTCCCGCTTCGTGGCGCTGCTGGAAAAGTATCGCAGCACGCCCATGACGCCGGCACTGTTCCGCGCCATGGCGGCCGACATGCTGCCGCTGCTGCATGCCGAGCGCGGCGACATCACCGCCGCCTTCCCGTACTTCATCAACAAGTCCGCCCCGATCTCCGGCGTGCAAAGCCTGCTGGACTACGAAGTGCAGTGGATCGCCCGCGCCCAGGGCGACGAGGTCGAGTTCGAACTGATCGTGCAGGTGCCCGTCACCAGCCTCTGTCCCTGTTCCAAGGCCATCTCCGAGTACGGCGCGCACAACCAGCGCTCGCACGTCACGGTGTCCGCCATCCTGAACGCCGACATCGGCATGGATGGCGTCATCCGCCTGATCGAGGAAGAAGGCTCCTGCGAGCTGTGGGGCCTGCTCAAGCGCCCGGACGAGAAGTACGTCACCGAACGCGCCTACGACAATCCCAAGTTCGTCGAGGACCTGGTGCGCGACGTGGCTGCCCGCCTGAATGCGCATCCCGGCATCGCCCGCTACCGCGTGGAAGCCGAGAACTTCGAATCCATCCACAACCACTCGGCCTACGCCGTCGTGGAAGGCTGAGCTTGCCGTGAGCCATCCGGCGGCCAATGACTGGCCGCTCATCGCGGGGCTGCAGCAGTGGGAATCGCGGCTGGCCAGCAATCTGGCCGGCCGCGGTCGTTTTGGCGTCGCGCTCTACGAGTTCTTCCGCTTCGGCGTGAAGCAGGCCTGGGCCTGCCTGTTCGGCGGCCTGATGTGCGCGCTGCTGCTGGGCACGCACTGGTGGTATCCGCAGGACGCCGCGCTGGCCCGCTACGATTTCCTGACCCTGGCCGCGCTGGGCATCCAGGCGCTGCTGCTGGCGCTGCGCATGGAAACCTGGAGCGAAGCCCGGGTGATCCTGCTGTTCCATGTGGTGGGCACGGGCATGGAAGTGTTCAAGACCGCCGCGGGTTCGTGGATCTATCCCGAGGCCAGCGTGCTGCGCATCGGCGGCGTGCCGCTGTTTACCGGCTTCATGTACGCCGCGGTGGGCAGCTACCTGGCCCGCGTGTGGCGCCTGTTCGATTTCCGCTTCCGCGCGCATCCGCCGGCGGCGGCCACCGTGGCGTTGTCGGTGCTGATCTATGTGAATTTCTTCGCGCACCACTACATCATGGATTTCCGCTGGGCGCTGTTCGCGCTGACGGTGGTGCTGTTCGCGCGGACCTGGGTGTACTTCCGGATCTGGCGGGTCTACCGGCGCATGCCGCTGCTGCTGGGTTTCGTGCTGGTGGCCTTGTTCATCTGGTTCGCCGAGAACATCGGCACCTTTGCCAATGCCTGGCGTTATCCCAACCAGTCGCAGGGCTGGGAGCTGGTGTCCATCGCCAAGCTGGGGTCGTGGTTCCTGCTGATGATCATCAGCTACGTGATGGTCAGCGTGGTCAGCCGGCCGCAGGAAATCGATGTTGCCGATTTGCCTCGGCGGGCGGGGCAGGGCAGTGAAAATAGTCCGTCCCTCATTTCCTGAAACCTTCCCGGCTTGCGTCTGGGTGCTCAATCGGTGATAATCGAGAGCTTTCTTGCTCGACCGCCCATGGTTTTTGGGTAGCGGGCTGCCCCTTGCGGGCCACTGTTCAAGATGCATATTGCGATCCGCCCCTGATGGAAAGCGGGGGCGCAGGACGGTTGGCCAGCGAGACATCCTCAAGGAGTTTTACTCATGCGTCACTACGAAGTGGTGTTTATCGTTCACCCCGACCAAAGCGAGCAAGTGCCCGCCATGGTCGAGCGTTACCAAGCGCTGGTCACGGGCCAAGGCGGCTCGGTTCACCGCCTGGAAGACTGGGGTCGCCGTCAACTGGCCTACCCGATCCAGAAGCTCGTCAAGGCTCACTACGTCTGCCTGAACATCGAGTGCGGCCAAGCCACGCTGGATGAGCTGGAACACTCGTTCCGCTACAACGACGCCGTTCTGCGCCACCTGGTCATCAAGACCAAGAAGGCTCAAGCCACGCCCTCGATCATGATGAAGTCGGTCGAACGCGAAGAAGCCCGCAAGGCTTCGGCTGAAGCAGCAGCGCCGGCTCAGGCCGAGTAAGCAGGGCTCACGCAGAGCTCATCCCATGAAGTCCCCTCGGTGCCTGGCAGGATGAACAAGCTGGAACTCAGCGCCCGCGTTCTCGAATGCGAGCCTTTGCGCCACACTCCCGCCGGTTTGCCCGCACTGGAAATGGTGCTGGCGCACGAGTCCGAAGTCGTCGAAGCAGGCCACCCGCGCCGCGTCGAACTGACTATCGCGGCCGTGGCACTGGGCGATCTGGCGTTGCTGTTGAAAGACACCGCTCTGGGGTCCGAATTGCTGGTGCAGGGGTTTTTGGCTCCCACTCGCAAGGACTCTGTGAAGGTCAAGCTGCATTTGCAGCAGGCACGCAGGATCAGCGGCAGCGCAGGACGCGATCCGCTGGTGGCTTGAAGGGAATTGGGCAAGAGGCGCGATGAGCGCCTTCTGAATACGGATAGGTTATGGGGGTTTGGGCCCGTTTTGGGTAAAACCCGGCCCCCTCAAACAAAGAGGCACATATCATGGCTTTCTTCGGAAAACGCAAGGAAAAACGCAAATTCACGCAGCAGAACCCGCTCTTCAAGCGTCGTAAGTTCTGCCGCTTCACCGCTGCCGGCGTCGAAGAGATCGACTACAAGGATCTGGACACCCTGCGCGACTTCGTGCAAGAAAACGGCAAGATCATCCCGGCTCGCTTGACCGGCACCAAGGCAATCTACCAGCGTCAGCTGGACACCGCCATCAAGCGCGCGCGCTTCCTGGCTCTGTTGCCTTACACCGACAACCACAACTAATCCGGGGCACTGAAATGCAAGTTATTCTGCTCGAAAAAGTCGTCAACCTGGGCAACCTCGGCGAAGTCGTCCGCGTGCGTGATGGCTACGCCCGCAACTTCCTGATCCCCCAGCGCAAGGCCCGTCGTGCAACCGACGCCGCCCTGAAGGAATTCGAAGCGCGCCGCGCCGAACTGGAAAAGGTCCAGGCTGAAAAGCTGGCCGCCGCCCAGGCTCTGGGCGAGCGCATCGCCGGCTTCCAGCTGAAGATCTCCCAGAAGGCTGGCGTCGACGGCCGTCTGTTCGGCTCGGTCACCAACGCCGACATCGCCGAAGGTCTGAAGAAGGCCGGTTTCGAAGCCGTGGAAAAGGCGCAAGTCCGCCTGCCCAACGGCCAGCTGAAGGCGATCGGCGAGTTCCCGATCCAGGTTGCCCTGCACGCCGACGTGCTGGTCGACGTGACGGTCCTGGTCGAAGGCGAACTGTCCTAAGCCGGTACCCGCAGTAAAAAAAAGCCGGCCCGCGCGCCGGCTTTTTTTCTTTTTGCCCCACGCGTATTGCGTGTAGTCTTCGGACTCCACGAGCCAGGCTCCGCGCCGCATTCTTCAGAGGACCTCTTGACTCAGCCCCCCGTTCACCACAACGCCCCTCCCGGCCTGCGAGCCTGGCTGGATAGCGTGGATGCGTCGCGTGAACCGTCGGTGCGGGATGTGACGATAGATGGCGTGCGCTGCATCATCAAACGCCGCCGTCCCAGTATCGGCCGAGGCCTGAGCTATGCGCTGCGCTACGTGCGCGCCCTGTTCCTGGGAGTGGTGTGCAAGATATTCCTGGGTGAGTTTCCGCGTCCGGGCGTGTTGCTGCGCAACGGCCTGGCGCATGAGTCGCAGCGCCTTGCGCAGCTGCTGAAGGCCGGCTGCCGTGTGCCCGAGGTCTGGTGGCAGGAGCAGGGCTTGCTGGTGCTGGAATACGTGGGCGAGGACCTGGCCGACCTGATCCGCAACGAGGACACGACCTCCCGGCTGTGGCTGGCGCGCGCCGCCGCAGCCGACCTGGCCGCCTTCCATGCCCGCGGCATGTGGCATGGCGGCGCACAGATCCGCAACATCACCCTGCAGGAAGGCGAGCTGTGGCGCATCGATTTCGAAGAGAACATCGGTTCGACCCTGTCGCGCCCCTTGGCCCAGGCCTATGACCTGTTCCAGATGCTGGCCTCTCTGGTGTCTTTGCGTAAATTGCCCGATGACGTTGCCCCTGTGCTGGGTAAACTGGCGCTCGAAGTCTATTTCGAGAGCAACCCCGATGCCGAGGTCCGAGCCCGCCTGACACGCCTGGCGCGTGTGCTCTGCGGCATCGCCGCGCCCCTGCGCGTGGTGCTGGGCCGTTTGCCCTCGCGCGATGTCCAGGGATTCTTCCGCGTCGCGGACATCCTGCAGCCGTTACTATTGAAGTCATGAATACACCCGCCGATTCCCAGCTCGAATACCTGCGCGTTCCACCCCATTCCATCGAGGCTGAACAGTCGGTTCTGGGCGGCCTGCTGCTGGATAACTCCGCCTGGGACCGCATCGCCGACGTGCTGGTGGAAGAAGATTTCTATCGCCACGACCACCGCCTGATCTGGCACCACATCGCCCGCCTCATCGGCCTGGCGCGTCCCGCGGACGTGATCACGGTCAATGAATCCCTGATCAGCGCAGGCAAGGCCGAAGACGCTGGTGGCCTGGCCTACCTGAACGCCCTGGCGCACAACACGCCGTCCGCCGCCAACATCCGGCGCTACGGCGAAATCGTGCGCGAGCGCGCCATGCTGCGCAAGCTGGTGTCGATCGCCGACGAGATTTCCTCGGCCGCCCTGAATCCGCAGGGCAAGGAAGCCCGCCAACTGCTGGACGAAGCCGAGTCCAAGGTGTTCAAGATCGCCCAGGAAGGCGCGCGCGGCGCCGCCGGCTTCCAGGAGATCCAGCCCCTGCTCACGCAGGTGGTCGAACGCATCGACGAGCTCTATCACCGCGAAGGCAGCTCCGACGTGACGGGCGTGCCCACCGGTTTCACCGACCTGGACAAGATGACGTCCGGCATGCAGGGCGGCGACCTGATCATCGTGGCCGGCCGCCCGTCCATGGGCAAGACCTCGTTCTCCATGAACATCGGCGAACACGTGGCCATCGAGCAGGGCTTGCCGGTGGCGGTGTTTTCCATGGAAATGGGCGCCGTGCAATTGGCGATGCGCATGCTGGGTTCGGTCGGCCTGTTGGACCAGCACCGGATGCGTACCGGCAAGCTGATCGCCGACGACTGGCCGCGCGTGACGCACGCCGTGCAGCTCATGCAGGACGCCCAGGTCTACATCGACGAAACGCCCGCGCTCAGCCCGATGGAAGTGCGCGCGCGCACGCGCCGCCTGGCGCGCCAGTGCGGCCAGTTGGGCCTGATCATCATCGACTACCTGCAGCTCATGTCGGGCAACGGCTCGGGCGAAAACCGGGCCACCGAAGTGTCGGAAATCAGCCGCTCGCTCAAGGGCCTGGCCAAGGAACTCAACTGCCCGCTGATCGCGCTGTCGCAGTTGAACCGAAGCCTGGAGCAGCGCCCCAACAAGCGTCCCGTGATGAGCGATCTGCGCGAATCCGGCGCCATCGAACAGGACGCCGACGTGATCCTGTTCATCTACCGCGACGAGGTCTACAACCCCGATTCGCCGGACAAGGGCACCGCCGAGATCATCATCGGCAAGCAGCGTAACGGTCCCATCGGCACCGTGCGCCTGACCTTCCAGGGCTCCAGCACGCGCTTCCTGAACTTCTCGGGCGCGCAGCCGCGCGACATGTACTGAGCCCTCCCGGCCAAAAATAAACCGCGCCTCGGCGCGGTTTATTTTTGGCCGGGAAAGAAACCCGTTTCAGGCTTCTGCGTCGGGGCGCTTGCCGAAGCGCGCGGCCAGCACGCCGCAGACCATCAGCTGAATCTGGTGGAACAGCATCAGCGGCAGCACGATCGCGCCCACGGCGTGGCCGGCGAACAGCACCTGGGCCATCGGAATGCCGCTGGCCAGGCTTTTCTTCGAGCCGCAGAACAGCAGCGTGATGCGGTCTTCGACGTTGAAGCCCAGCACCCGGCCGGCCAGGGCCGACAGGCCCAGCGCCAGCGCCAGGATGACGGCGCAAGCCACCACCAGGCCAGCCAACGCGGGGATTGGGGTCGAACTCCACAGGCCTTCATTGATGGCTTCCGAAAAGGCCGTGTAGACCACCAGCAGGATGGAGCCCTGGTCGACGAACTTCAGCATGGCCTTGCGCTTGTGCACCCAGGCGCCGATCCAGCGGCGGGCGAACTGGCCCAGCACGAAGGGCAGCAGCAGCTGCAGCATGATCTTGCCGACGGCATCGAATGAGATCGGCGCGCTGCCCGCGTTGGCGACCACCGTGCCCACCAGCAGCGGGGTGAGGAAGATGCCGAGCAGGCTGGAGGCGGAGGCGCTGCACACGGCCGCGGGCACGTTGCCGCGCGCCATCGAGGTGAAGGCGATGGCTGACTGCACGGTGGCGGGCAGGCAGCACAGGAACAGGATGCCCAGATAGAGTTCCGGCGTGACCAGCGGCTCCAGCACTGGCTTGAGCGCCAGGCCCAGCAGCGGGAACATCAGGAAGGTCGCGGAGAAGATCGTGAGGTGCAGCTTCCAATGCGTCAGGCCGGCGATGATGGCCTCGCGCGACAGGCGCGCGCCGTGCAGGAAGAACAGCAGGCCCACCGCAATGTTGGTGATCCAGCCGAACACCACCACGCCTTGCCCGTGCGCGGGCACGATGCTGGCGATGATGACGGTGCAGATCAGGTAGAGGGTGAAGCGGTCGGGAAGAAGGCGGGCAAGGCGTGACATGGAGGAGGGGAGGGAGGGCGGACGGAAAGCGCCGCAGGCGCCGTAAACGGGGCGTATTGTAGTCCCGGGGACGCCTTGCTTCCTGACAGCCAGTTGTCAGCGCTGCTGGGCCGCGGCGCCGCGCTCAGGGCGTCATGGCCAGCGCCAGGTCGAAGGCGGCGACCAGCGATGCGTGGTCCGCCAAGCCCTTGCCCGCGATATCGAAGGCGGTGCCGTGGTCCACGCTGGTGCGCACGAAAGGCAGGCCCACCGTCACGTTCACGCCATGGTCCAGGCCCAGGTACTTGACCGGTATCAGGCCCTGGTCGTGGTACTGCGCCACGACGATGTCGAATTCGCCGCGCCGGGCGCGCATGAAGATCGTGTCGCCGGGCCAGGGGCCGCTGGCATCCATGCCTTGCGCACGGGCCGCGGCGATCGCGGGCTCGATGATGTCGATGTCTTCGCGGCCGAACTTGCCGCCTTCGCCCGCATGGGGATTCAGACCCGCGACCGCGATGCGCGGCTGGGCGATGCCCATCTGGCGGCAGGCCTGGTCGGCCAGGCGCATGGCGGTCAGTTCGGCCTGCGGCGTGATGCGCGCGATCACGTCGGCCAGCGCCACATGTATGGTCACCAGCAGCACGCGCAGTTCGTCGTTGGCCAGCATCATCGCGAAGTCGCGCGTGCCCGAGCGTTCCGCCAGGATCTCGGTGTGGCCGGGGTAATCGATGCCGCCGGCATGCATGGACTTCTTGTTCAGCGGCGCGGTGACGATGGCGCGGATGCGGCCGGCTTGCGCGTCGTCGATGGCGGCGCAGACGTAATCGTAGGCGCCGCGTCCGGCCGCCGCGCTGATCTGCCCCAGGGGCAGGTCGGCAGGCAGGGCGGGGCTGCAGGCGATGACGTTGATGTGGTCCGCGCCCGGCGCTGCCTGGCCGACATCGGCGACCTCGACGATCTCCAGCCTGGCGCCCAATTGGACGGCGGCGCGGCGCAATGCGCCCGCGTCGCCATACACCACGCAAGGCGCATTCAGGCCTTGCGCGCAGGCCTTGACGACGATTTCAGGGCCGATGCCGGCGGCATCGCCCATGGTGATGCCCACGGGCAGGGAGGTGTTCACGATGCAGAGACTGAGGTTGTGTTGCGGATCATGCTACACCCGATCGCGGGCGGGCCACGGCCTTACTTCGAGGGATTCTTGGGCGGTTCGATGACGCCGCATTCGAAGGTCACGGTGGCGCGCTTGGGGCCCAGGCCGGTCGCGTGGTTGGACGTGATCTTGGGCTTGACCAGCTTGCGGTCGATCGACTGGCAATACTGTTCGGCCCGCAGCAGGGCCTGGTTCTTGATTTCCACCCAGGTCATCATCTGCGAGCCGGAGCTGTGGGTGACGCTGTAGGTGTCCTTGCCGACGGACGTGACCTCGCTCATGCTGGAACAGGCGCTCAGCAGGGCGAGCAATACGGCGGCGGGGGCAAGGCGTGCAAACATGAGGCGTCCTGAAATGGCGATTCCCCCAATTACACCATCATTTCATGGCGCGGCCACGGCGCTGCGGCGGTCCAGCTTGCGGCTCAGGACGATGGATGTCTGGGTCTGCTTGACCCCGTCGATCAGGCCGATGCGGTCCAGCAGTTCGTCCAGCTGTTCGTGGGTTTCGCAGCGCAGGAAGATGAGGTAGTCGTAGGGGCCGCTGACCGAGGAGACCTCCTCGACCTCGGGCATTCTTTGCAGTTCGCGGATCACCGCGGCCGGGGTCTTGGGCAGCACGCTGATGAAGCAATAGGCGCGCACCGCCGCTTCTTCCAGCAGCCGTCCCAGGCGCACGCCGTAGCCCGCCACGATGTGTTCGCGCTCGAGCCGCGCGATGCGCGCCACCACGGTGGTGCGCGCCAGGCCGAGCTTGCGCGCCAGGATGGCAGCGGGTTCGCGCGCATTGGCTTGCAGCAGGCTGAGCAATTGCCGGTCGATGGCGTCGAGTCGTTCGTTCATACGGTGATGGTCGGCACGGGGCGCAAGGGGGGCGAGTGCCGACGGTACAGGCCGGGGCCTGCCCGCGTCAATGCACGGCAGCGCGCGAGCATTGCGCGGGATGTCAGCCGTCCGATTCGGGCGGTATGCCGCCTTGATAGATGCGCCCGTCGAACTCGAAGCGCGTGATGGTCTTGCGCGCGGCATCGAAGATGCGGTCGCGGCTGGCGTCGTCCAGGCCGTCGTGGTCGGCGAAGCTGAAGCGGCACAGATCGATGTCGCTGTCGTAGAAGGCCGAATGCACGTAGCGGCTGACGTCGGCCTCGTGCGCGAAATGCGCGAACTCGCGCAACTGCTCCATTTCGTGGAAGGAGCCGTTGCGGCTGACCAGCAGCATGCCGAATTTGCGCTCTTCGTCCGCGACCGGTTCCGGCGCGGGCAGGGCGTCGGGGTGCCGCGTATCCTGGTAATCGAAGCGCGCGCCCAGTTCGTGCATGGCGGCCAGCACGCGCTGCCATTGCGCTTCGTCCAGCGTGAGGCGCGCCGCTACGTAGAACAGGCGCTGACGGCCCAGCGAGCGCGGCTCGGAGCCGCCGATGAAACTGTGCCAGGGGATGGCTGCGTCCAGCCCGGCCAGCTCCGCCATGCGCGCGTCGCTGTATCCCAGCTGGTCCTGCAGGCGCCGCACGGACTGGGCGTCAGGCGGGAGGTAGTTCTGGATGGTCTTCATGGACGGCCTCCGGTTGCACCGGATCGGTCGCGGGCGCGCAGCCCTGGAGACGGAGCCGGTGACGTGCGCCGCCGTGCCTCTGCGGCTACGCTTCATGCTAGCGCGGCGCGCAGGGCTTGCCTAGCATGGGCGGTGCGTGGCGCCATGCTAGGATTTGCGCCGACTTCAATGCCAGGAGGCTTACACAATGGACATCCAGGAACAAATCGCCGTCATCGTGCATACCATTTCGCATCAGGGCGGCCGCATCGACGCGCTGAATTCGACCGTGCTGTCGATGCTGCATCTGGCCAAGGCATCGCCCGGCCTGCGCGAAGCCATCGAGGCCCAGCTCGAGCAGAACTATTCCAGCCTGCTGGCCCGCTCCGAGAACCCGCAGTACGTGGCCGGTTTCGAGAGCGTGCGCGACATGATCCTGGGCGCCCTGAAATAGGCCGCCGGGCTGGCCCAGGCTTGCTGGAGTTACCCACAACTTCTGTGGACAAGCCTTGGGATAGTACGGGCATAGATGTTCATTTTCCTTTAATTACAAAGGCTTGCATGGGGCGGTCAAACCTGGCTCCAATTGCTCGCTGCGGCAGCGTGTCCCACGCCCTGCCGCAGGTCATGCAAGCCGGGTAATATGCGGCCCCATGCGGAATCAGTATTCATTGGAATGCCGGGGCGGATCGATCGCGATGCGCGTCTCGGAAGCAGCAAAGCTGGCGGCGTTCGACCCCGGCAAACTCTCCCCCGAGGCGCGCCAGAGCTGGGAGCGCATGGGGCATGGCTTCAAGGCCTGGCACGACTTCGACCAGCGCCATCCCATCCTGCGCCGCCTGGCGCGCTTGCCCCTGCTGGGGCGTTGGTACCGCAATGCGCGGCGCCGCTACGTGCTGCGGGCCAGCGGCAAGCTGGTGGTCTGAGGCCCCGCGCTTACTTGCGGCGCTTCTTGCCCAGCAGGTGATACGCGAGCCAGATGGCCGCGCCGATCGCCAGCGCCACGGCCAGCTTGGTCTCGACGCCGTGCAGGCGCCCCAGCATGGCTTCGATCGTCTGCCCGAACAGGTAGCCCAAGGCGCTGAAGCACACGGCCCAGATGGCGGCGGCAATGGCGTTGAGCGCCAGGAAGCGCAGCGGCGGCACGTTCGATACGCCCAGGGCCACCGGCCCCACCGTGCGCAAGCCATACAGGAAGCGCAGGCTCAGGATGAAGCCGTGCGGATAGCGGTCCACCGCCGCCAAGGCCTTTTCGAAGGCGGGCTTCTCGCGGATGCGCCGGACATAGCGATGGTCGCGATAGCGGCGCCCCAGGAAGAACAGCGCCTGGTCCGCCAGGAATGAACCGGCGAATGCGCACAGCACGACATAGGGCAGGTGCAGCAGGTGCTGGTGCGCCAGGAATCCGGCGAACACGACCACGCTTTCGCCTTCGAGCAGCGTGCCGGCGAATACCGCCCACAGGCCGTAATCGACGATGAACTGATGCAGGGCCGGATTCATCTGGGCCGCTCGGCCACGATGCGCGCCAAGGTCTGCAGGGCGGTGGTGATCTCGGGCGTGGTGCGTTGCCCGCAGCTGATGCGCAGGAAGTGGTTGTAGCGTGTGCCGTTGGAAAACATGGCGCCTGGCGCGACCCGTATGCCCTGGCGCAAGGCAGCCTCGAATACGTCCGTGCCGGAACGCCCGTCGGGCATTTCCACCCACAGCAGCATGCCGCCGTGCGGCATGCTCAGCCGGGTGCCGGGCGGGAAGTGCGCGGCGATGGTCTCGGCCGTCTGGTCGCGCTGCAGCTTCAGTTGCCGGCGCAGGCGCGACAGGTGCCGGTCGTAGGCACGCGAGCCCATGAACTCGGCCACGGCGATCTGCGCCAGCGGTTCGTTGGGGCGGCTCTGGGCGAACTTCAGCATGGCGATGCGGGCCTTCCAGCGCCCGCCCAGCAGCCAGCCCAGGCGCATGCCTGGCGCCAGCGTCTTGTGCATGGAGGAGCAATAGATGACGTTGCCGGTCGCGTCCCAGGATTTGGCGGCGGCCAACGGCGTGTCGTCGTCGGTCAGCGCGCCGTAGGTGTCGTCTTCGATCAGCGGCACCTGCTGACGTTCGCACAGGGCGACCAGCCGCGCCTTTTCCGCGTCGGGCATGACACAGCCCAGGGGATTCTGGAAGTTGGGCACCACCACCACGGCGCGGATGTTGCCGTGCGTCTGGAACGCCAGGTCCAGCGCTTCGATCGACAGGCCGTGCTGCGGACTGGTGGGGATCTCCAGCGCCCGCATGCCCAGGCTTTCCAGAATTTGCAGCAGGCCGAAGTAGGCGGGCGATTCGACCGCGATCGTGTCGCCAGGCCGGGCCACCGCGCGCAGCGCCAGGTTCAGCGCCTCGATGCAGCCGTGCGTGACGATGACGTCGTCCGGCGTGGCGTTGATGCCGTTGGCCAGCGCCCGGCGCGCGAGCACGGTACGCAGGTCCGGATGCCCCTGCGGCGGAACCGGGCTGACCAGCACCTGGGGCGACTGTCGCAGCGCGCGCATCATGGCCTGCTTCAGTTCCTCCAGCGGATAGGCTTCGGGCACGGCCGCGGCGAGCGCGAAGTTGGCGCTGACCGGATGCGCTTCGCACTTGGCCACGAAGTCCGAGACTCGGTCGTGGATGCCCACGTACTGCGCCGCGCCCAGCGTCTGGCGGATGTCCGGTTCATCCACGGGCGGGATGCTGTTGCGCCGGGGCTTGAGCACGAAGTAGCCCGAGCGGGGGCGCGCTTCGATCAGGCCGTCGTCTTCCAGTTGGCGGCAGGCCTGCAGCGCCGTCGACAGGCTGACGTGATGGGTGCGCACCAGGGTGCGGACCGAGGGCATGCGCTGGGCGGGCGCCAGCACGCCTGTCTGGATGGCGCGCCGGTAATGATTGGCCAGGCGTAGATATAGCGGTTGCGGATCCATGCGCCGATCATGCTCCCCGAGGTTGGAATGAGGCTAGGCACAGATTCGAGCAAAGTACACCATAACAGCGTGGAAATCGAGTATCTGCATCGGTACAGAAACCCGCAGAGTGTGACTGTTGCGCATAGCAGGGCATGCGTAATCTGTAGTTGTCCGACAGGAGATGACGATGATTGCGACTTACGCCCCAGATACCCAGGCCAGCCGCCTGGAACTTGCCGCCGGAGCCAGCCGGAAACTGGTCTTGCGCCCGGGCGCCACCCTGGTATGCGTCAGCGGCAGCGTGCGGGTGGAAGAACCTGCGATCGGCCCGGAAGCCGCGGGAGGACTGCCTCGTGCCGTGGCCGTGCGCATCAATGCGGGAGAGGGCCATGGCCTGGGCTACGGCGGCGTGGCGCACGTCACGGCCATCGGCCCGGCGGAAGTGATCTGCCTGGACAGGCCGGGTTATGCGCAGCGTGTTATTCAGGCCGCGGCCGCCTTTTTTCAGCAGAATTTGGCCAGAAACCGAAAAAAATCCCTAGGTGCGCTGCACAAGATTTCAAAATGATGTATGATTCACACATCAGACGCGGGGTGGAGCAGTCTGGCAGCTCGTCGGGCTCATAACCCGAAGGTCGTAGGTTCAAATCCTGCCCCCGCAACCAGTTTCAAGCAGGACCCGGACGGTCCAGCAGCATGGCAAGAAGTGCCGCACTGGATAGTCCCTTGCAGAAAAAAGCCGCGATGTTCATCGCGGCTTTTTTTTCGCCTCGCGGCAAGATTCCCCGCACCGCTTGCTCTGCGTCAAACCTTTGTTCCAGTCCGGACTTTCCCTGGTGTTCGTGGCCGCACAGGCCTGCGGCCGTGCGCTACCATGGGTCACGCGCGCTAGGTTGCCGCACTCGAGGAGGGTCCATGGGAACAGCAAAATACGATCATCCCGGTTATGTCGCCGATACGGGCGCTGACGGCAAGTACCACGTGGGCATCTGGTGCCCCCACGGCTATCCCGCGCATATCCATATCGGCCGGCCGGCTGAACGCGGCGATCCGCAAGCGATGCTGCGTCTGCGGATTCCGGACGGGGTGTTCCAGTCCTTGCCCGATGATCCTGAAACGCTCTGCCGCCGCGCGCTGGGTCAGGCGCTGGATGCCGGTTTGCTGCCATCCGTCTCGGTGGACGGCGAGTACCAGGAGCTGCGTTTCCAGATCGATGCCGAACCCTGGTCCGGCCCGATGCAGTCCGCCAACGCCTGAAGCCTGGGCGCGAGCCGCGGCGGCATGCCTGCCTGTTGGGGCGGAATTACCCACAGCTACTGTGGACAAGCCTTGGGATAGCCTCTGCGCATTTCGGGTTTTCCCTGTCGGAACAATGACTTGGCAGTACCGGTCAATAAACGCCCCAGCGGGGCGTTTATTGCTTCCGGCCCGCCCCGATTCGGCTATGCGACAATCTTTTCCCTTCCTGGCGCGTCCGCGCCTGTTCCAGCATTCCCTCCCGGTTCGTTCCCCATGCTTAGTGCTACGCGTATCCATTCCTGCGGCCTGAAGGCGCCGGCGCCATGATTCCGGCCGTTGCGCGCGTTGCCGTCATAGGCGGCGGTCCAGCCGGCCTGATGGCGGCCGAGCGCCTGAGCGCGCAAGGCGTGCAGGTGGATGTGTTCGATGCGATGCCTTCGGTAGGCCGCAAATTCTTGATGGCGGGCAGGGGGGGGCTGAATCTGACCCACAGCGAGCCGGCCGCGCCGTTCCTGGCGCGCTACGGCGACCGCGCGCCTAACGTGGCGCTTTGGTTGAATGCGCTGGATGCCGACGGACTGCGCGAGTGGGCGCACGGTCTGGGCATCCAGACCTTCGTGGGTTCGTCCGGCCGGGTGTTTCCCCAGGAAATGAAGGCGGCGCCCCTGTTGCGGGCCTGGCTGGCCAGGCTGCGCGCCGGCGGCGTGCGCCTGCACATGCGGCACCGCTGGCTGGGTTGGCCGGCGCAGTCGCGGCCGGGCGCGGGAGCGCTGCGCTTTCACACGCCCGAGGGCGAACAGCGCTACGCGGCCGACGCCGTGGTGCTGGCGCTGGGCGGAGGCAGCTGGGCCAAACTGGGATCGGACGGCGCCTGGGTCGACGGCCTGCAAGCGCATGGCGTCGCTGTTGCGCCGCTGCGTCCGGCCAATTGCGGATTCGACGTGGCGTGGTCGGAGCATTTCCGCGAGCGCTACGCCGGGCAGCCCGTGAAGTCCGTGGCCATGGCCTGCGAGACCACGGCCAGCAAGATACCTGCCAGGCAGGGGGAGTTCGTCGTGTCGGAAACCGGCGTGGAAGGCAGCCTGGTCTACGCCTTGTCCGCGCCGCTGCGCGACCAGATCGACAGCCAGGGGCACGCCATCGCCATACTGGATCTGGCCCCGGATTGGTCGCAGGAAAAAGTGATGGCGGCCGTGACCCATCCGCGCGGCTCGCGCTCGATGTCCAGCCATCTGCAGAGTCGCCTGGGTCTGACCGGGGTCAAGGCGGGACTGCTGCGGGAATGCGCGACGCCCGAGGACTTCCGCGACCCGGAGCGTCTGGGCTTGCGCATCAAGGCCTTGCCCTTGCGTCTGGCGCGAGCGCGGCCCATGGACGAGGCGATCAGCACGGCCGGCGGAGTGTCGTTCGACTCAATGGATTCCGGCCTGATGCTGCGCGAGCTTGCTGGGGTGTTCTGCGCGGGAGAAATGCTGGATTGGGAGGCGCCGACGGGCGGCTATCTGCTGACGGCGTGCATGGCGAGCGGCGTGATTGCCGCAGCCGGAGTGATGGAATTTCTGAAGTCCGCCGGCCGAGCGCCGGTGGATGCCTGAAGCCGCGCGGCTTCAGGAGCCCGACGTGTAGGGCGCCAGGCCCAGCGGCGCTCGCGGCGCCAGATCGCCGACCACATGGCCCACCACGGGCTCGCCTCCATCCGGTTGCGTGACGATGCCGATGACGCGGGTAATGGCGCTGGCAGGAATGTCGGTGCCGTGCGCGGGATCCTGCACCAGTTGCCAGATGGTGGCCTCGTCGGGAATCGCGTTCTGCTCGGTCAGGTCGGAGTTGTCCAGGCAACTGCGGGCAAAGGCGGACCAGTCCGACGCGTTGCAGGGTAAACCATGCGCGGTGGCCAGACGGGCCAGGGCCAGGGGCGCATCCGCCTGGCTGGCGGCATGCTGGGCGGCGGCTCCCAGGGAGACATCCAGCGACAGCAAGCGCAGGAACTCTACGACGTTGTCGGCATTCTTCATAGTGCGGTCTCCTGCGGTGACTGTTCTGGTTATGGCCCTGAGCCTGTTGGCAAGCCGGGCGGTGCTTCAGGCTGGGCCTTGACCCAGCATCGATACCAATGACTGTTTCAGACGCGCCGAAAAAATGGGTACCGTATGGGATACCCCGTCGCGGTCCACGCCCTCTTTGAGTTCGACCGACTGGCCGAGAAAAATATCCGGCGCGGCGCCGATTTCGTTGTAGCGAGCCAGCAATTCGTTCACGTTCTGCTGCGCGTCGGCCAGCGTGCTGCTTTCAGCCAGCTTGCCGGCGGCATGCGCCTGCAAAATGCGATGGAGATCGTCGATGAAGAGCGCCAAAGCTGCCTGGCCGCGGCATTGCGGCTGTTCCCAGCCCCAGCCCTGGTGGGCCGAACCGGCGTTTTGCGATGCGTGTTTCTTGGTCATGTCCGCATCCTAATCGATTGGCGGCAATTTCGCGACAGGCGAACGCAAGCCTTTTTAACGGTGTTTGATTCTTGTTCCGGCCCTAGGGGCGGCGCCTGCCGGCCGTATCCGGCCGATGCCCAAATGAGGGTCTTTGGGGTATGCTGGCTTCACTTTCCAAGCCCAGACAGGAGATCTCCATGAAGAACAAAGTCTTTCTCGTCGTGTTGCTTTCGATCGCTGCGCTCTCGGCGGGTTGCAACACCGTGGCCGGGGCAGGCAAGGACATCCAGCGGGGCGGCGAGAAGATCGAGGGTGCCGCCACTAAGTAGCCCCTCTGTTCCATATGCCGTAATCCCGGCTCAAAAGCCGCGAGACATGCCTATGCATCTCTCTCGCGGCTTTTTTGTTGATGCGCGGGGCGCAGCGAGTGCGGCGTGGGGCTTGCTCCTCTCGCTGGCATAATTCGGGGAGTTGAATTCGATCGTGAGAAGTGTCATGCGCAAGTCTTTGTGGGTGGGAATGGCGTTCGCGGCCCTGTTGGCCGGCTGCGCGAGCAAAGGGGTCTACGAATCCGATGCCGTCGTAACCGAGACCTTCACGGTCAATACCAACTATGAAGCGGCGTTCCGCCGGGCCGGCGAGTACGTGCGCACCTGCCACATACAAGTGCAGCACGCCTATAACGTCGCCTATGCCTGGCGCCACGTGAAGGGCGAAAAGGGCGCGCCGGACGAAGTGCAGCTCTATAAGGTGACAGAACCCGCCAAGGTGCTGGAACTGATCGCCACCGAAAGCGCCAGCCCGTCGACGTCCAAGGTGACCATCACGGTGCTGGGCGAAGGACGTTGGGACGCGGCCGAAATCGCTGCCGCCCGCGCTTCCATCCAGAGCGCCACGCCGGTTTGCCGCAAGGGCGCTGAAGGCTGATCCATGGACGCCCGCGCCCAGCAGATCCGCGCCAGCGGCCTGTCGTTCTCGCTGCTGGCGGGGGCGTTCCGCTTCCTGGGTTGGCTTAATGGGGGCGCGGCGCTGGTCCTGACCGGCTTTTCCTTGGGCGTGGTGGGCGGCGAGATCGCCGCGCCGGATCTGCAATTGCCGCTGGCGTTGCTGCTGGGCGGCCTGCTGGCCGCTTGCCTGGGAATACTGTTTGCCTACCTGGCACAGGTCAGCCTGTTGCGCCAGGGCTACACCGGGCATCTGACGCGCGCCCATTGGCCCGCGCAGCTCCTGGCCATTTTTTGCTATCTGATCAGCGCGCTCGCCTTCTGCGCCGCCTGCTGGCTGGCGGCCGGGCAGGCGGTCACGGATGCGCCCCAGACGACCACGGCCTATGCCAGGCGGTAGTTGCGGGTAAACCCGTGTGCGCAAAAGTGTTGGACTTGAATTTACGTTGAGAATAATATGCGCAAAGCGTATATAAATCTCCTGTTCGGGGCCCCGCCATGACCATCTCCCAGCAAGCCTTCCTGCGCGACGCCATGCGGCGCCTGAATCTGACCCGCGACGTGTTCGCGACCCGCATCGGCGTCAAGCGTCGCGCGCTCGACACTTGGCTGCTGCCCGAGGGCTCGCAGGAATTCCGAGCCATGCCGGAAGTGGTGCAGCGCTTCGTCAGCGAAATCGTGCAGAACGGGGTGTTGCTGGAAAAATATACGCAGAGCGTACAAGAAGGTCCGCTGCGTGACCGCATCTCGGTGGAAGGCAAGCCCCAACTGCTGTCGGTGGACCAGTTCACGCGCGAATCGGTCGAGGACCTGTTCCGCGTGGCCGACATGATGCAGCCCATCGCCCGCCGCCAAAAGGTGTCCCGCGTGCTGGAAGGCGCGGTGCTGGGCAACCTGTTCTTCGAAGCCAGCACCCGTACCCGCGTCAGCTTCGGCTCCGCGTTCTGCCGCTTGGGCGGCTCGGTCTGCGACACCACCGGTTTCACGTTTTCGTCCATGGCCAAGGGCGAATCGATCTACGACACCAGCCGTGTCATGAGCGGCTACGTCGACGCCATGGTCATCCGCCATCCGGACCAGGGTTCGGTTGCGGAATTCGCGCGTGCCACCAACATCCCCGTGGTCAATGGCGGCGACGGCCCGGGCGAGCACCCCAGCCAGGCCCTGCTGGACCTGTATACGATCCTGACCGAGTTCTCGCGCCTGGGCAAACTGCTGGACGGCGCGCATATCGCCATGGTCGGCGACCTGAAATACGGCCGCACCGTGCACTCGCTCATCAAGCTGATGGCGCTGTACAAGAACGTCAAGTTCTCGCTGGTGTCGCCCAAGGGCCTGGAGATGCCGTCCTACATCATCGAGCAGGCCAGCCGCAACGGCAACATCATCGAGCAGAAGAGCACGCTGGCCGAAGGCCTGGCGGGCGCGGACGTGATCTACGCCACGCGTGTGCAGAAAGAGCGCTTCGCCAATGAAGAGAACGAGGGCTATACGCCGGACTTCCAGATCAGCCGCGCCATCATCGACGCCTACTGCGGCCCCGATACCATCGTCATGCACCCGCTGCCGCGCGACAGCCGCCCGGGAGCCAACGATTTGAGCGTGGACCTCAACCATGATCCGCGCCTGGCCATCTTCCGCCAGACCGACAACGGCATCCCCATCCGCATGGCGATCTTCGCGGTGCTGCTGGGTGTCGAAGGCCTGGTGCAGCATTCCTTGCGCGATGTGACCTGGCAGCATCCGTCCCACGTCGGCCCGGACGATTCCGCGTTCCACGGGCTCGAATAAGCGCGCGGCGTCGGGCCGAATATCCCTGGGTCACAGGGCCCTGGGGCGGCCTGGCTCGGTGATTTCAAGCATAATCCGCGCTGGTTTTTCCTGTCGCGTGTCGTTTCCGGACACGCCGAGGAGCCCCAGGGCGGATTATCTATGTCTTCTAGCAGTCTCGACGTTCCACTAGTTTCCGAGCCGCACACCGGCGCATCCGGCCAGGCGTGCTACCTCAGCGCGTCCAATGAGCAGGCCTGGGTCGCGGTGTACCAATCGGTCGACGCCTACACGCGCGGGCAGGTCGCCGCGGTGGTCGGCGACAGCCTTTCGGAACTGGTCGACGCCTTTTATTCCACGCTGCTGGCCGATGACGAGGCTGGCCCGCGCCTGTCCCATGAAATCGTGTCCAGCCGCCTGCACGCAGGCATGACGCGCTGGCTCAAGGGGCTCTTGTGCGTGCGCGAACAGGGCGACGTCGGCGTGCTGATGGCCACGCAGAAAAAAGTGGGCGAAGTGCATGCCCGCGTCCACATTCCCATCCATCTGGTGATGGCCGGCGCCCGCATCCTGAAGAACGAGATCGCGCTGCGCCTGCGCGCCAGCGACCTGGACGGCATGGCCGCGTCGGTCGCGACCCAATATGTCTGTAATCTGTTCGACCTGGCGGTCGAGCAGATGAGCCGCGCCTTCATGCGCGACATCAGCCGCGGCGCCCGCAACGACGAGGCCTACCGGCTGTTCGCCCTGGGGCAGAACATTTCGACGGAGCGCGAGCGCCAGCGCGCCGCCTTGCTGGAATGGAGCCAGGCGGTGCTGATCGGCCTGCATTACCGCGCGCCGGGGCAGAGCCTGCCGCGGCTGGCGGCCTCTGAATTCGGCTTGTGGCTGCAGCACAAGGGCGGGGCGATGTTCGAAAGCGCGCCGGGCCTGCAGCAGATCATGGACGCCGTCGCGCAGCTGGACGGGGTGGTGCTGCCCCGATTGATGCGGGGCGAGGAACCGGGGCAGGCTTCGGCCATGCCCGACCATGTGCGCGAACTGCAGGAGCTGGTGGCGCGCATCAAGCACCTGCTCAATGGCCTGTTCGACATGGTGGCCGAGATCGAGAGCGGCAGCGATCCGCTGACCAATGTGCTGAACCGGCGCTTCCTGCCGTCGGTGGTCGGGCGCGAAATTTCGATTGCGCGGCGCCAGCGCAGCGCATTCTCGGTGCTGTTGCTGGACATCGATCATTTCAAGGCCATCAACGACCAGCACGGCCATTCCGGCGGCGACCAGGTGCTGCGCCAGTTTGCCGAGGTCCTGCACCAATCGTGCCGTTCCAGCGATTTCGTGTTCCGCTACGGCGGCGAGGAATTCCTGGTGGTGCTGGTGGATACCGCAAGCGAGGCCGCGCTGGCCACGGCCGAGAAGCTGGGCGCGGAAATCCGCCGCCATGTCTTCAGCATTGCCGAGGCCGGTCCGCTCCACATCACGGCCAGCATCGGCGTGGCAACTTTCGACGGCCACCCGGACTATGCCTATCTGATCGACCGCGCCGATAAGGCGCTCTACCAGGCCAAGCAGGCCGGCCGCGACCGCGCGGTGGCGGCCTGAGGCCAGGCTGCTCGCGCATGAAAAAGGCCGCCCGGTCAGGGGCGGCCCGCGGTTTGCCCGTGGCACCATGGCGCCTGCGGCTTACACCTTCTTTTCGCCGCCCAGCGCGTCGACCAGCTCGGCCATCATCTTGGCCAGTTCGCCCGTCATCAGCATCATGTCGGAATCGAAC
>JALDYL010000330.1:0-4424 GCA_032153965.1 Achromobacter sp.
TGTCCAGCTCCATCGGCGCCACGCAACTGGGCCTGGGCTATCTGGTCGAGCAGGCTGCGGACGAATCGAACCGCGGCGCATGGCGCGGCACCGGCTTCGAACTGCGGTCGGATGCCTGGACCGTCGTGCGCTCCGGACAAGGCATGCTCGTTTCCGCCAGCGCGCGCGAAGATGCCCGGTCCACCCAGGCCGACGCCCAGGATGCGCTGACGCGTCTGCGCGGCGCGCAGCATGCGGCGCAGCGCCTGGATGCCGCGGGAACGAAGCGCCAGGCGCGCCCGCTCGCGGCCACCAGCCAATACGATGCCATGACCCGCGCCATCGACCCCAAGGGCGACGGCCGCTATCCCGGCAGCGTGGGCGGCCAGCAGGCGGTCAAGGCCGGCGGCGGCGAACGCACCGGCACGGACGCAGTGGAGCGCATCGATGGCGCCCGCATGTTGATCGATGCGCCGTCCTCCCTCAACTTCGCCACGCCCGCCTCGGCCATCCTGCACGCCAGCGAAAACCTGCACGTCACCGCGCAGGCCGACGGCCACGTGGCCGCGCGCCAGACTTTCGCCACGGCCTCGGGCCGCTCCACCAGCCTGTTCGTGCAGGACGGCGGCATCCGCGCCGTCGCAGCCGAATCGCCGGTGTCGATCCACGCGCACACCGACATGCTGGAGATGCTGGCCGGCCAGGACATCACCATCACCTCCACCGCCGACAGCATCGAGATCCTGGCGAACCAGAGCATCACCCTGCAGGCCGCCGGCGCCAGCATCGTCATGAACGGCGGCGACATCCTGTTCAAGGGGCCGGGCATGTTCTCGGTCAAGGGCGCGTCGCACAACCTGATTGGACCTGCCAGCGACGCGGCAGCGCTGCCCGCGCTGCCGTCCACGCAAGTGGGCGACCCGATGCTGGTCACCGCCGAGCTGGTGCACCGCCCCAAGGCCAAGCTGCAGGCGCAGGCCGGCTCCGGCCAGGCGCTGAATGCCGCCGGCGCGACTGGCGCGGTAGCAGCAGCTCCTGCCGCCGCAGCCCCGACGGCGGCTGCAGCCGCCGGACCGCAAGCCTCCATGCTGGGCAGCGCGGGCGCCGCGCTGGCGAGCGGCGCGACCGCCGTATCCAAGAGCCTGTCCGCGGCGGCCGATGGCGCGTCCGGCATGCTGGACCAGGCCAAGAACATGGCCGGCGAAGCGCTCAAGCCTGTGCAGGAATTGGGCGCCATGGCCGGCAAGACCATGCAGGCAGCCGGCAAAGCGGGCTCGGAGCTGATGTCGGGCGCCATGGCCAAGGCCGGCGGCATGGCGAAGACGGCCATGCAGAATGTGGCTCCGTCGCTGACTGGCGGCGCCACGTCCTCACTGGCGAACGGCGCCACGCAGTCCTTGGCCAGCATGGCAACCCCGTCGCTGATGGATGGCGGCCTCTCCACCATGAACATGGCACAGGGCGCTGGCGACGCGCTGGCCGGCGCGGTGTCGATGCCGCAGGCCTTGACGGACGCGGCAGGAGCCGCGACGAAGGCCGGCGGCATGGCATCGCAGGCCTCGGCCCTGGCGTCGCAGGCATCCACCCTCGCCTCGCCAGCCGCAGGCGCCGGCCCCTCCGCCTCGGGCATGCTGTCGGGCGCTTCCAGCGCCGCCACGGCAATGGGCAGCGCCACGGCGGCATCCGCCCTGGGCGCAGCCTCCAATCTGACGGCAGCCGGCAGCGGTGGCGTAGGGGCCGCCATCGGCCCGGTCATGACCCAGGCCATGGGCGCCATGGGCGGCCGTCCCGCCGCGCTGAGCACGGCGGTGAACTCGCTGCTGACCATGCCCGACGTCAACCAGGGCAATCTGCCCGCCGTGGCCGGCGCGATCCTCAGCACGCCGGGCCTGACCGACTCCGCGATTCCGTCCGTGGTCGGCGCCATCCTGCAATCGCCCACGATCTCCAACGTCACGCTGCCCAAGGTGGCGGAGGCGATCATGAATATCCCCGCGGTGGCGAACTCGCCCTATCCGGCGATGGCCAAGCGGGTCATGGAAATGGCCGGCGTGAACCTGCCCGGCCCCGTGGCGAAGCCCGCGGGCGCGCCCGGCGGCCAGGATGCAGGCGGCGGCGCCGCGGCCGGGACGCCGGATGCCGGCGCGCCCACGCCGTCGGCCTACCGGGCCAGGAGCGGCGCCAAGCTGCAGTACGTCAATCTGCGGGAAGAGGACGAGGTCTGGAACGATGGCCAGGCGCTGGACAGCCTGGATCGCCAGACCAACAAGCCCCGGATCCGCGTGCGCTTCAACAAGGCCGGCCAACATCGCTTCAGCGTCAAGGTCAGCCCGCGCCCGGGCAATGCGGTGTACTCCGCGCGCGAGCAAAGCCGCCAGCCGCTGTATCGCGAGCCCAATCAGCGCTCCTACAGCTATGTGACCGACGCCGACGGCACCAAGGTGGTCGACAACATCACCCTGCCCGCCGCCGGTCTGAACACCTATACCTTCGAGGTTGTGAACGACAAGAACCAGACCATCTCCACGGAGCAGGTCGAAACCGCCCGACGGCTGTATCTCCAGGAGATCATGCTGCCCGGTCCCGAGACGCTGGCGCGCCGCCACGGCTTCCAACCGACCGCCACGGAATACGCGCGGCACGGCATCGACGTCGTGCAGCTGCCGCCGGTCAGCACGCGCGGCGACGCCAACATGGACGTGTTCACGGACGACGGCTACGAACGCCTGCGCCAGCTGGCCACCTCCGTCTACCCAGGGTCGCAGGGCCCTGACCACGAGCCCTATACGCTCGTGGTCTGCCACATCGACCGGCTGGCCTCGATGCTGCCTGTCCAGCCCATTTACGTGCAAGCCTCGGCCGGTCCCGGCGCAGGCGACAAGCAGGTGGAGTTCGTCAACGCCGACGGCAACCTCAGCTTCCTGTGGTATCACATCGAGCCCGGCGTGGACTGGTACGTCGAATGCCTGTTCGAGTACACCGACCCTGCGGCCGGCATCAGGCAGGTCCCCATTCCCAAGGATCGCATGACCCCGGTGCCCTACGACGCGGCGAACCCCAAGGCCTGCCATGCCCTGAACATCCGTTTGGCGGGCCTGATACCCGTCCCGGCCGCGGGCAAGATCATCCTGAAGGTCCGGTTGATGGAAAGCTCCGCAGGCGGCGTGGCCTTCCCCGGCACCAACCTCCTTGGCGTGGCGGCGATGAGCCCCTGGGAGCCCAACACGCTGGATTATCTGCAGCAGACGCTGGTGCACGAGATCGGCCACCTGATCGGCATGACGCCCAGCGGACCCGAGTGGGCACGGGTCCACCCGGACGAAGCCGAAATGGACTCTTCCAAACTCGACAAGGGTCCGTATTTCTATTCCCAGTTCGGCAACCACTGCCACTTCGGCCTGCCCGCCAGCCAGGCCGATCCCAGCCACGTCGGCTCCTGCGTCATGTTCGGCGGCGACTGCGTCAGCATCCGCTTCTGCGCCAGCTGCGCCCAGGCCGTGCGCAAGACGGACATTTCCAATGGCTGGCCCTCGTTCTGACGCGCGGCGCCGCCTGGCGCTGGCCCTGCTGCTCGCGGCCGCGATGGCCATGGCCGCGCCCGGCGCCGCCACGGCCGCGCGCCCCACTCCTCATACCCAGAAGACCACGATGAACACCGACTGGATCGATCCGCCCTCGTTCGCCACCGCGCCCATCGGCACGGTGCGCGACCACGCCTGCATTCCGCCCAATCATGGCAGCGACGACCAGCTCAACATCGCCGCGCCGGCGCGCGTGCGTCCGCAGGCTTCCGGCGCGCTGGTCATTCCCGTCTGCGCGCAAGGCATCATCCCCGTATCGCAGAACCAGAAGCAGCCGCGCTTCGTCGCCGTCAATACGCAGACCAAGGCGGTCTATGAAGGCGTGGCCTACGAGTACAAGCCACGCAAGCGTCCCGGCATGGAAGTGGACGAGATTCCCAGCTCGCGTCCGCCCAAGGGCATCCCCATCAGCCCCGGCATCAGCGTGGGCACGCAGTTCAGCACCGACCTGGCGGCGCAGGTGCAACTGCCCAAGGATCCGGCGGTCTACGAGGTGTATATCGAATCGAACGGCGTGCGTTCGAACACGGTGAAGATCGAAGTGCAGGCGGCGAAGTAGGCGCCCAGTTTCCAGCGGCCGCCTCAGTCGCCTGACCTGCGGTTCCAGATCGCGCCGCCCCATATCCAGCCCGCAAGGGCCAGCATCAGCATCGCGATCATGAATTCCACCCGGTGCTGCTGCGGCACTGGATTCAGGTGGGACAGGGTCAGGAAGGGCTCCACGGACAGCAGCTCGGTAGCCGCAAGCGAACTGAAAAACATCGCCAGCACCAGCCCCGTAAAGCGCGGACGCACACCGCGCGTCTCCCTGTCGCCCGTGATGAACCACAGCAGGCGGATCAGCTGTATCGCCGTCGCGGCGAA
>JALDYL010000331.1:0-4421 GCA_032153965.1 Achromobacter sp.
CGCTCCAGTTCCCGAAGTCGAGCTTGTTCGCGGAGCGCGCAAAGAAGGCGTCGGCATGGGCTTGTTTTTCCAGCATGGGGTCTCCTTGGGATAATGGCTCAATTACACGCCCGCTTGCGTCGCCTGCGATTGACCGATCACGAACGAGGGTTGACTCAACGCGACAGGAAGACAGGCGTTCTTCGGCCAGTGTTGGCCGGCCCGACAGAGTGTTCCGAGCATGCCACGCGCCAGCCAGACAGTGAATCCATCCGCCCGGCCCGCCTGTTCCGAGGCGGATCTCAACTTCGCGCCGCAGTTCCGCCCTTTCTATGCGCAGGAGATCGCCGGCTACGAGCGAGAGCTGGACAAGCTGGTCCTGCCAGGGGAGTTCCGGGCCTTGACCGAGCAGCCCAGGCTGCAATTGCAGGCCTGTAGGCTGCGCGCGGGCGGGCTGGTGGTGAGCCTGGAGTCCACGCCGATCAGCGTGCACCACCGCGCAGAGCATGCGGCCGATCTGGAGCATGCGGAGTTCCTGGCGAGCTTTGTGATCGCGGGGCACGGCGTCATCGTGCAGAACGAGGCCACGCTGCCGCTGGAGCCGGGCGACATCATCTTCCGCACGACCGCGCTGCCGTCGGAGATCCGGATGTATACCGATTCGCGCATCGTGGTGGTCAAGGGGCCGCTGTCGCGCCTGCTGGGCGCGCACAGTCCAGCGATGTCGCAGTTCACCGCGCAGCGCGGCGTGGCCGCCCTGCCCATGGTGCAGACCGCCCATCGCTGCCTGCATCACGTGTTCTTCGACAAGGCGGAATCGAATCCCACGTCCTCGCTTTTTGCCGAGCAGGCGCTGCTGGCGTTGCTGGCTTCGATCTATACCAGCCAGGCGCTGGAGAAGATACCGGGCGATGCGCGCGCGCCCGCCGACAACTGGCAGGTGCTGGCCAGCTACATCGATGCCCACATCACCGATCCGGAACTGTCGGTGCAGGCGGTGGCGGACGTGCTGCGCGTCACCACGCGCTGGGTGCACCGGCTGTTCAAGATGCGTTCGCTGCAATACACCAGCTATGTGCGCGAACGCCGCCTGCAGCTGGCCAGGGAAGCGCTGGAGGATCCGCGGCGCGCGCACGTCGAGGTCAAGGAGATCGCGGCGTCTTGCGGCTTTCAGCACGCCAGCCACTTCATTCGCCGCTTCCATGAACGCTTCGGCATGTCGCCCGCCCTGTACCGCAAGACCGCCAGAAGCGGCAACGGCGGCGCGTAGCGCCGCGCCGCCCGCACGTGCCGTTCTTGCGCGTCAGCCGCGGCGCAAATCCTGCGGCGTGGGCTTCATGAGAAACGCCGACGTGCCCGCGACGATGCCGAGGAAGGCCAGATAGATGCCGACCGGAAGAATGCTGTCGAACTTCTGCACCAGCGTGGCCGAGATCAGCGGCGCGAGCCCGCCGCCTATCGCCGCGGAGAACTGGACGCCGATCGACAGCCCGGAGTAGCGCAGCTCCGCCGGGAACTGCGCGCTGTAGAGGCTGGATTGGGGCGCGATCATGATGGCGTAGTTGAAGGCCATGGCGACGAAGACGGCCAGGCTGTATGCGATCAGCGAACCGCTGCCTACCGCGAGAAAGATCGGGACGGCCATGAGCGCCAGCAACATCCCGCCCCAGCCACAGACGCGGCGCGCGCCGATGCGGTCGGCCAGCACGCCGAACAGCGGAATGGTGAACATCAGCACGCCGGCGCCGTAGAGCAAGGCGTGCAGCGCGTCGGCGCGGCTGAAACCCAGCTTGGACACGGCATAGGACACCGAGAACACCAGGAAGGTGTAGATCAAAGTGACCTCGGCGATCTTGCAGCCTATGCACAGCAGCAGCGATTTGCCGTGCTTGCGCAGCAGCTCGCCCAGGGGCATCTTGTCTTGCAGGGGCTGCCTGGCCCGCGCCTTCTCGCGCTTGACCGCTTCGAACTCGGGCGACTCGTCGATGCCGTGGCGGATGAACAGGCCGACCACGATGAGCACGGCGCTGGCCAGGAACGGCAGGCGCCAGCCCCAGGACAGGAAGTCCTCTTCCGGCAGCCGCGTCACCAGCGCGAAGGAGCCCACCGACAGCAGGATGCCCAGGGGCGCGCCTACCAGCGGCAGGCTGCCGAAGAACGCCTTCCATTTTGGCGGCGCGTGCTCGACCGCCATCAGCATGGCGCCGCCCATCTCGCCGCCGAACGACAGTCCCTGGCCGATGCGCAGCACCACCAACAGCACGGCCGCCGAGATGCCGATCTGCTCATAGGTCGGCAGCAGTCCGATGAGCACGGTGCATATGCCCATCAGCAGCAGGCTGAGCGTCAGCATGGATTTGCGGCCGATGCGATCGCCGAAGTGGCCGAAGAGAATGCCGCCGATGGGCCGCGCCAGCATGCCGCTGGCGAAGGCGCCGAAGGCCGCCAGCGTGCCAGTCACTGGATCGAACTGCGGGAAGAAGATCTTGTTGAATACCAGCGCCGCGGCGGTGCCGTAGGCAAGGAAGTCGAAGGCTTCCACCGCGGTGCCGATAACCGTCGCGACGGCGACTCGGAACAGGTTCGGTTTCTTGTGTGATTGGGCAATAGGCTGCGCGGCCTGGATGGCGTCCATGTCGTTCCCTCTTGTTTTGTAATAGTGGTTTTTTGTCGTTGTGCGCGGGGCTCAGGGGCCCGGCGGCACGTACCCCGGCAACTGCTGTATGCGCTTGCGCCACGCCGCGATGGCGGGATAGGCGGCGATATCGATGGCGGCTTCCTCGGCCAGCGCCAGGTAGCCGTAGCAGGCGATGTCGGCCACGCTCGGCGCATCGCCGCCCGCCAGCCAGGCGTGGTCCGCAAGGCGCTTTTCCAGGCGCTGCAGCACGCGATCGGTGCGGGTCTGCATGCCGGGCACGTCGAGCAAGGCTTCGCTCACGCCCAAGTGGTGCGCGGCCTCGGCGTTGCTGACCACGCGCGTCAGGCGCAGCGGCTGCAGGCTGTTGGCGATCTCGTTGGCGGACACCGATATCCAGGCGTGCATGGCGCCGATGCGAGGCAGCGGCGCCAGCCAATCGGGGGCGTAGTGATGCGCCAGATGCAGCAGGATGGCGTGGCTGTCCCAGATGGCGGTGTCACCGTCGGTCAGCGCGGGGATCTGCTGGAAGGCGCTGAGGCGCTCGAACTCCGCGGTCTGGTTCTTGCGGGCCAGCACGTCGACGAACCGGCTTTGGTAGTCGCGGCCGATGAGCGCAAGAAAGAGGCGCACCTTGTAGCAGTTGCCGGAGCGCGGATGGTCGTAGAGGGTCAGCATTCGATGGCTCCGTGTGTAGGAGGCCCGGCCGGGAAAGGTCGGCAGCGGGCGGCTGCATGGAATGCTAGGGCTGTGGACTGCGCCCGGAATTGACAGGGAGAGAACCGCGATTGACCAGATGCGACGCACAGGCGCCGCCTTGATCCCGCCCTCTGGTTTTCCCCTAGCCCAGTCCTGCCGAATCGGGCGCTGGTGGCGCGCGGCCGTCGTTGGCGTCGCGCAATGAAAAACGCCCCCTTGCGGGGGCGGTGTGGCGCAGGCGCGGAGCCGTTTATGCCGGGTTGTCGATGTCGACGAATTCGACCTTGATGCCGAAGCGTTCCGCGACCGCCTGCCCCAGCGCCTGCACGCCGTAGCGTTCGGTGGCGTGGTGGCCCGCGGCGATGAAGCCCACGCCGGTCTCGCGCGCCAGGTGCACCGTGGATTCGGAGACTTCACCCGTGATGTAGGCGCTGGCGCCCGCGTCGGCGGCGTCGCCCAGCATGCCTTGCGCGCCGCCCGTGCACCAGGCCACGCGGGCCAGCGGCATGTCCGGGTCGCCCACCACCAGGGGCTGGCGGCCCAGGCGCTCGGCCACGCGCGCGCCCAATTGGCCCAGCGTCGTCACGCCCGCTGCCGTACCCAGCCAGACCAGGTTGTCGGGGCCACAGGTTTGCGGCGCGCCATCGTCGCGCAGCGCGGGCGTCAGGCCCAGCACGCGCGCCAGCTGCGCGTTGTTGCCCAGCGTGGGGTGCGCGTCCAGCGGCAGGTGGTAGGCGTACAGGTTCAGGTCGTTTTTCAGGGCCAGCGCCATGCGCGCGCGGCGCGTGCCGATGACGCGGCGGTCTTCGTTGCGCCAGAGCCAGCCGTGGTGCACCAGCACCGCATCCGCGCCGCGTTCGACCGCCACGCGCAGCAGGGCTTCGCTGGCCGTGACTCCGGCGATAATGTGTGCGATTTCGGATCGGCCTTCCACCTGCAGCCCGTTGGGGCAGTAGTCCTTGAAGCGCGCCGCTTGCAGGGTATCGTCCAGCCAGTTGGCCAGGACGTGGGAGTCCACTTTACTCATAGCTAGTCCTATCAGAATCATGCGCCGATATTGGCTGATCTTTGCTCAGGCCGTCACGGTCTGCCTGGGTATTCTATTCGT